>CAYMEP010000051.1:1449-6969 GCA_964389695.1 uncultured Rhodobiaceae bacterium
GAAATACTGATTATGCTGAGGCAGTTCTGACACAGATTTTGATAAAAAAGGAGAGAAAACAAAATGAAAAACGATAGTTCTGATTTTATCAAACGTCTGGAATCTACTTGTGATTTTGGTGTCGTGAGTAGGAAAGTCATACAGGCGTCGCATCTAGTCTCAGAAAGTTGGGCGTCCAGTTTCAAGAAGGAAAAACAAGCTACTAGATTTATTTATGTATATAAAGTTGGAGAGGAAACTTCTCAACGATACATAAGGAACATACTAGCATTCACAGACACTCATAATATTTTCTTCTTCCATGTTTTTAGTAAGCATGGCTTACCTATAGATGAAAATGTATATCTAAGAAGTCATCAAAAGTCTATACCCCCCGACAGATGGGCTTCTTATAAGAAAGGAGAAGACTTAAGTCTATTCACGATAAGGAAAGCTGTGATGTCTGACGGAGACTATCTATCGAAGGAAAATCTTATGAGTAAGATTCCAGCCTCGTTCATGACGTCTATAATTGACAATTGTGACCCAGTAGAAAACAACCCTTACAAGCCTTTAAACGTTGCTGACATTGACATGAGAACATTAAGGGTTTTTATCTCTATACAAGAATTATTCCCCACAGGAGTATCAAAAGACTTCCCTGGGGGGATCACTATTAGCCAGAGCCACCCTTATCATGATGTCAATACTGGAAAGCTGATTGACTGCCACAAAGATTTTTACATCACGTCAGGCTATTGGTATCTCAAGCCCGATGTCGAAGTGGAAATTGGTCTTTATGGAATTAGTCAGATGGATCATTATGAGTTAGGGGGGAAAATAAGAAGTTATGATGATTTAGGGAATGGAATACATGATTTGGCAAAAAAGTATGAAGAGTGTGAGTGTGACTCTGTAGATTATGGACAATGAATGTATTTATTCTAGTTTTAACAAAAGGAGGTAAAATAAATGAATAATAACCAAACAAGAAAAGAAAAGTGTGCTACTCTTAACGAAGCTATAGATTTGACACTGCAAATAGCACGGCTGTCAGCTCAAAGAAACTTAGTTTTGAATAAAGATGACTTTTCAGGGCTACTTAAAAAGTCTGAAAAGTCAATGCAAAATACAAAGGTTTTCATAGAAGTTTTAAAAGAGGCTCTGAAAATAGTCAATGAAAGCGACACTTAGAAGCTACCAAAAAAAAGGAGTCACTAGACTTCATGACTTGACTTTCCGAAAACAAGCTAGCATGGCACTACTTGCCGATTCGGCGGGCTTGGGAAAAACAGTTATATCTCTAAAATATTGGGAAAACTATTTTCGGGGCTCGGGGCGGTGTGTCGTAGTCTGCCCATCATCTTTAAAATCTAACTGGGAAGCAAACATAAACAAATTTTTTGTAGGGAAAAAAGCTGTGGCTATTGATTTTATAGATTCTGCCAGTCAAACACCACGCCCTACCAGTGAGATAATTCTTATAAGTTATGAATTTTTCAGTAGGGGGGTTGTGGATAAGCCTCACCTTTATCAAAGAGACAAACGAAGCCTCTTTATTTTCGACGAAGCACACTACTTAAAAAACTACAAGGCAAAAAGGACTGTCTATACAGAAGACTTTGCTAGGCGTCATGCTTCGCATAGTTATTTTATATGTTTAACTGGCACGCCTTTTAGCAATTCGGTAGCTGATTTATATACACTGCTACACACTTTCGATCGTAAGGAATTATATAAGATGTCAAGGATTACTTTTTTACATAGGTTTTCGAAAACTGTGGCAGAGTGGAATGGACACTTAACTTGTCGAGGAGTGGATAACATAGAAGAGCTGAAAAAGCTACTAAAAGATGTTATGATACGTCGCACGAGAGCCGAAGTCCTCACAGAACTACCCCCCTTAAACAGAATCCCGATCACAATAGACACTAGGAATTTTCCGAAAAGTCTTACTAAGTATTTTAAGGAAATGGAAGTTATGTTCCATGAAGGGATTGCTAATGTAGATTCCGAGCCTTTAAAATTTACGAGACAACGTCGGGCGGTTGGTATTGCCAAAGTGAAAGAAATAGCAGACACCATCAAAGACTCGATCTACTCAGGTGAAAAGCTACTTATTTACACTTGTTTCAGGGACACCGCCACCTCCTATGTCGAGAAATTAGGAGAGTCTGATTGCACACTTATAACAGGCAGTGTCAATTCAGATAAGAGATTTGATATTATCAATACCTTCTTAGCTGACCCAGCTAAGAAATATCTAGTAGCTACTATAGGCAGTCTAAAAGAAGGACTAGATCTACAAGCCATGAGCTCTGTTCTATTCACGGAGCTTGACTGGTCGTATATAAATCATATACAAGCCGAAGCTCGAGTCCAGAGATTTGGGCAAAAGAATCAAGTCAATTCATTTTATTTTGTTGCTGACAGAGGTATGGATAGACACGTTTTTTCTACTCTCGAGGAGAAAGGGGACTCCTTTTCAAAAATCTTAGGGGATGATGACTAGCATGGCAGAAGCCGAGCAATATACACAGATTGAAAAGTATCCTGACGGGACTCGACACCGAGAGACTGTATATAAAAAACGTCTGAAAGATGACTGGCTTGGAGCTGTCATAATACAAGTCACAGAATACGAGCACGGTTCAGGGTTGATAGCTTTCCAGCAAGTCTTTGATGGGGCTAAAAAAACCGACACTACCTTACAAGCAAGGAAAGAAGCCCGAGATATAAAGCTATCGGACGCCCGCTATAAAGTCAGAGAAGCCAAACTAAAAAAAACTAAACAAAAATACCCCTTAGGAAAAAAACAAAGACGAAGGCTCGTGCTAAAAAAATACAGACTTAGGAACCGTGCCAAAATTCGGGAATGTCAAAGAGTGAGGCACGCTTTTCTTATGGCACACAACCCCGCCTACAAAGAACAACTAAGACTACGCACCGAGATTTTTAGAAAAAAATACCCTGAAAAGTGGCAGGCTTATACAGACAAATACCAAGCAAAAAAGAAGGCTACAAAGAAGGGCACTAAGAAACTTTAACAGGATAATAATTTTTACCATCGGCAGTTTGTAAAAATTCATGTCTTGGTTTTTTGCTTAGCGGGTGCATGGCTTCTATATGCACCCAGCCACTCGTTGGCTCTCCTTTATAGAATTCTAAAATCATTTTATCAAACACACAATTTTTATCAATCCATAAAGCCAACTCCTTGTTATCAATTCCAGATACTTCAATATCGGCTGTATTCCCACCGATATGGCTAGAATTTTCAGCCCCTTTTATGGCAGTGTTCAGAGCTTTACACCGATACCATGACGACGGAGAAAAAGCTATTCCAAAATGAGTTCTTATGTCTTCCAAAACCCCCCTTGCCAAATTTTCTGCAAATGGTAAAAGGGACTTAGGCAGTGAATTGTCTATACCTAATCTTGTAGCTGACTGACTTCTTTCACACTCATGGAGTGTGAAATGTTCTGATAGTCTCTGGCTCACTAAAAGAACCTCTGCTTAAGCATGACACCCAGAGCGATCGACATGCCAAGTAAAGTAAAAAATAATATAGACGCAGACTTACGCCAGAATCGTAGCTTGTCTTGGGCTTTCCCAAGAACCTCTAACCGACCTTGACATTTTTCAAGCAGTAGGTCTTTGGCAGCTAGAACCTCTGGACATTCACTAGTTGCTATTGTTCTGAAGGCTTCGTAGTCATTGGCTCTTTTGGCTCGGTCGATTCTCTGATTCAGTTTCATAGTTATCCTTTTCGATTGTTCTAGTTCGTGTTTATTAGTATAAACTAGTTTTGATGTGCTAGCACAATTCATACTAACAAGAACAAGCAATAAGACTAGTAGTTTATTTTTTGTGTGCATGTGTTCCCCCTGCAATTTTGTCAATGGACATGACCCGCCTTTCAACACGTAAGAGAAGTCCTTCAAGGTTTTTTATTTGGACTTCTAAAACACTGACACTTCTATCGAGAGCTATGATGCTTGTAGCTACCCATACAAGGCAACCAAAAAAAGAGCTTAGCACTAGTAGGATTATTCCATTCCGTAAAGTTTTGTCTATGTTCATGTTATTAGTTTTCTTTCCTCACTTGCTTTGTGAGCTCTTTTGTGAAAATACCAAACAACAAACCCACACACCAAAGCCAAAGCTAAAGGTAGCATAGCCATAGTGAGCTCGGTATCAATACCTAACGAGTCAATCTTAAGAGGAACACTTGGGATTCCGTCTTGGATCGGAATAAAAAGAACAAAAGGAACCAAAGCTAATTGTAGAGCCCCACACACCACACCATAAGTCTTAAACTCTCGTGCATACTCGTGAGCTCTCCGACCACGAGCTTCAAGTTTCTTTATAAGAAGTTCTTCTTTCTTGCCCATTAGGACAAACCTCCTACCTGTTTTGGTATAGCTTTTATGTTCATATATACGTGAGGCAGTGGGACAGTAATTCCCGCCCCCTCAAAAATACCACCATACAAAGCTATACCCGTCAGATTATTGTCTAGTCTTATAAATAAAAAGTTCAATCCAAACCGTGCATTTCCTGAGGTTGTGTCAGCACCATAGTAGCTATTGACCCCGAAGCCCTGAGACACTATTTGGCTACCAGTTCCCAAGTCATTCAATACGAAACCATAAGAATTTCTAAAAAATAAATTGTATAGGTCTAGTCCAGCTGTTCTGTCGGCGGGGGTAAGTGTATAGATTTTTGAAAGTGGGAATAATTCTGTTTGAGTCTCTATAAGCCCAATTGGTATTGACGCTTTACGTATGACAAGTTCATTAAGTGAGAAATTGTATTCCCTGTTTTCAATCTGCACTGGTGTCCCATCCAGTCGGCTTAAAAAGAAACTAAAGTCTAACCGCTGTAAGCTATCAATATTGAAGTGTGTATCCGACTGAAAAGGAAGAAAAGCTAGATTGTCAGCACCACTCACAGGACGTCCATCCGCCCCTCGGTGAGTAAGAGTCAGAGAAGGGAATAGTAGCCTGTAATAATTATGAAGCGGGTTTTTTATGGTTTCAGTAGTGTTTGGGTATGTATTTTCAGCTGTCGGCGGTTGTGCTATGATACCTAGTTTCTTTGTGCTTTCATTGAATACTTGCGGAAGGGCTTTTATAGACTTCGTTAGGCTTGTGTTGGTGCTACCAATAGAGTAAAGTAAATATTCAGGACTTCCATCATTAGGTATAGCATAGATTCCTTCGTTGTTATTCACAGTTTTCTTTTCAATAGACACTCCAAAATCACGTCGTTCGGGCGTAAAAAATAATAACTTGGTAGCTTGTATTAAGTTCAAGATGCCATAATCGGCTACCGTGAGAGCCTCACCATCTCGAACGCCGTCTGCCCACTCAAAATAGAGAGCTTCTGTCTCTAGGTTTCTTTGTGGATTTATATTCTGAACGACCGACCTAAGGCGTAAGTAGCCCCGTTGTAGGCTATTGCCTTGCCAATCTACAATATCCCCGATGTGAGGGGTCAAGTTGGTCGGCAATCCTGTGCTTACAGAGACCCTATCGG
>CAYMEP010000052.1:0-6962 GCA_964389695.1 uncultured Rhodobiaceae bacterium
CTCTGGAGGAAAGGTAGATGTAGAAGATGCTACTCCACATACAACCGTTTTACGAGAAGCTTATGAAGAAATTGGTTTAGAAGAAGAGTTTGTCAATTGTACAGGCTTTTTAGATAGTTATGAAAGTGTGACAGGTTTCTTGGTTCTCCCTATTTTGGCCTTTATTCGTCCTGGGTTTACATTGCGTATTAATTCATCAGAGGTGGCTGAGTGTTTTGAAGTACCCTTACGCTTTTTGATGGCTCAAGATAATTATCATTTAGACAAAAAGAATTTTGGGTCTAGTATTAGAGAATACTGGTCACTTCATTATAATAATCAACATATTTGGGGTGTTACAGCAGCGATTTTATATCATATGAGTAAGAAGGTATCATCATGTTACGAGTAATTTTATGGAATTTATTTTTGTTTACCTTGCCTTGTGTACTTTTGATTGGTTGGTTGGCCTTTGCTAAAAAGATTGCACCGTCAAAAATTGCGTTACGATTTTGGATAGGGGCTTGTTTTTTTGGGTTGGTTCTGGTCTTTATTAGTTTATATTCTTTGCGGCTTCATGAAGCACAGGCACCAAGGTCAGAATATGTGTCTCCTAGATTAGAAAATAATAAAATTGTTCCAGGGTATTTTAGATTAAAAAAATAATGCAAAATATTTCCACTTATTTTCCATGGTTACAAGAAGAAGCTTTGCAAAAGCTTGTACACGTTCTGGGAAAAGGAAACCTACGTGTTGTTGGAGGAGTGATACGGGATTCTTTATTAGAAAAAGAGGTCGGTGATATTGACCTTGCTGTTAGCCTACCGCCTTATGAGGTGATAAAACGGCTTGAAAGTTCGGGTATAAAAGTAGTCGCTACAGGGTTGGCTTATGGAACAGTGACTGCTGTTTTTAAGGAACAGAATCAAGCTTTTGAAATTACAACTTTACGTCAAGATGTTGAGACTGATGGTCGTCATGCTAAGGTGAAATATGGTGTAGATTGGTATGAAGATGCTAAAAGGAGAGACTTTACAATCAATAGTTTGTCATTAGATTTTAACGGAAAATTATATGACCCGTTGAGCTGTGGCATCAAAGATTTGGAACAAAAACGTCTTGTTTTTATAGGAACGGCCTCTACTCGTATTGCTGAAGACTATTTGCGTGTTTTTAGATTTTTTAGATTTCATTACTTATTAAGCGAGAAAGAACCAGATAAAGAAGCATTTCTAGCGTGTCAAAAAGCAGGAAAAGAAAAAGAAGGATTAGCAGACCTTTCAGCAGAAAGGTTACAGCAAGAGTTAATGAAAATTCTTGCTTTGCCAAAAGCAGTGAGCGCTATTGAATCTATGCATGAAGCGGGTGTATTAGATTTTATGCTGCCAGAATATGTAGGGATTTCCTTTTTGTCTACTGTATTGCAAACAGCTCAGGAACAAAAATTTCAAGTTGATCCATTATTACGATTAATATGTCTTATTCCTCAAAGTTCAATGAGTTATAAAAGAATTGCAAAACATTTACGTTTATCAAATAAACAAGCAAAAATGATGCAGAATATATATGAAATAGTTATGAATTTTCAAAATTTGTCTTGTTCATTAGCTAGACAGCTTATCTATAGATATGGAAAAGCATTATTTTTGCAGGCCTGCATCTTGAAATTTCATCAACAAGGTGTTTTTGAATCTTGGTATGAGTTAAGAAAGTTTGTTACAGACTGGGAAATACCTATTTTCGAATTAAATGGAACAATATTAAAGAAAGAAGGCTTTGTTGATGGTAAAGAAATGGGAAAAATATTGCGTCAAATAGAGATGGAGTGGATCGAAAGTGATTTTACTAAGGATGCATATAAAATATTAAAGAATTTTAAATGATTCGTTATTTTTAATCCCAGTGTACAATGGGCGGCAAGGAAGATAAAATACTCTCTACATTGCCACCTGTTTCTAATCCAAATTTAGTGCCACGGTCATAAAGTAAGTTAAACTCGACATAACGCCCCCTGCGTTGTAATTGTTCTTTGCGCTCTTCCTCGGTGTAATCATTGTGTAAATGGCTTTGAATGATTTTGGGATAGGTTGTTAAAAATGTTTTTCCAACATCTTGTGTAAATGCAAAATCTTTTTCCCAATCTCCACTATCAAGGTGATCATAAAAGATACCACCAGTGCCTCGTGATTCGTTACGGTGAGGTAAAAAGAAATATTTATCACACGCATATTTGAATTTTTTATAATATGTTAGGTCGTAGGTATCGCAAGCTTGCTTTAAATTGGTATGAAGTTGTTGAGTGTCAGGAAAGTCAGCATGGCGTTGAGAGGTTAAAACAGGTGTTAAATCTAGACCGCCACCAAACCAGCCCTTTGTCGTGACAATCATTCTTGTATTCATATGCACAGTTGGCATATGTGGGTTCTTTGGATGAATAATTACAGAAATACCACTGGCCCAAAATCGTGGATCTATTTCCGCACCTTGAACTTTATCACGAAATTCATCTGATAGTTCGCCATAAACTGTTGAAATATGTACACCAGCTTTTTCAAAAATGTTGCCATGTAGCATTGCCATTTCACCGCCACCTAAATCGTCATTTTTCCCACGTGACCAAGGCGTGACTTGAAATTTTATGCCGTCAGGTTCAAATGATTCCAGTGATATACAAATTTGATTTCTTAAGTCACGAAACCAATTTGTCGATAATTTTTGTTTTTGTGACCAATTATTGTTGCTATTTCTTTTCATCATGGTATTTTTCTTCATGATTATTAAACAGTCAAGAATTTTCTTAGGAGATATGACGTGGCAAAAATGCCTAAAAAAGACTTACGTAATAAACCAGTGAAACAAAATAGTAAGTTACTAAAAGATCCTGTGAGGCGCGATTTTTTGTATCTTGCAACGGGTGCTGTAGCAGCCGTTGGAGTTGCCAATGTTGCTTGGCCTTTAATTGATCAGATGAACCCAGATGCTTCAATGTTAGCCTTGTCCTCTATTGAAGTAGATATTGGGGCAGTACAAGAAGGGCAAAGCATCACAGTGCAATGGCGTGGAAAACCAGTTTTTATTCGCCATCGTACAAAAAAAGAAATTGCAGAAGCTAAAGAGGTTGTATTAGAAACATTACCCGACCCACAAAAAGATGATGAACGTGTTCAAAAAGAAAAATGGCTTGTTATGGTAGGGATCTGTACACATTTAGGCTGTGTACCTTTAGGACAATCAGGGGTGTTCAAAGGGTGGTTTTGCCCTTGTCATGGATCACATTATGATACATCTGGTCGTATTAGAAAAGGACCAGCACCAAAAAACCTAGAAATCCCACCGTATGTTTTTTTAAATGATAAAAGAATTAAAGTCGGTTAATCGAGTAAGGAAAAAAATATATGCACCATAAAGATACCTATAAACCAGGTAATGGTTTTTCAAAATGGATGGATACACGGTTACCAATTTTGCGTTTGGCGCATAATAGCTTTGTAGACTACCCGACACCAAAAAATTTAAATTATTGGTGGACAGCTGGGGGTATCTTAAGTTTCTGCTTAATAACACAAATTATTACAGGAATTATATTGGCAATGCATTATACGCCTAATATAGGTTTGGCTTTTGATTCTGTTGAACATATTATGCGTGACGTGAATTATGGATGGCTTCTTCGTTACATCCATGCAAATGGTGCTTCAATGTTTTTCATGGCTGTTTATATTCATATTTTTAGAGGTATCTATTATGGTTCTTATAAAGCACCGCGTGAAATTCTATGGATTCTGGGTGTGGTCATCTTTTTGCTAATGATGGCAACAGCTTTTATGGGATACGTCTTACCTTGGGGACAAATGAGTTTATGGGGGGCAACAGTCATCACGAATTTGTTTAGTGCTATACCTCTTGTGGGGGACGCTGTGACGTCATGGTTATGGGGAGGGTTTTCAGTTGATAACCCAACGTTAAATAGATTCTTTTCATTACATTATCTTTTTCCTTTTGCAATTTTTGGTGTAGTGTTCCTACATATTTGGGCGCTACATATTCCCGGAAATAGCAATCCAAGTGGTATATCTGTAAAATCAGCACAGGATACATTACCATTTCACCCTTATTACACAGTAAAAGATGCGTTCGCATTGGTTATATTTTTGCTCTTTTTTAGTGGTTTTGTATTTTTTGCTCCTAATTTCCTTGGACATGCAGATAATTATATTCCAGGAAACCCACTTGTGACCCCGGCTCATATCGTGCCTGAATGGTATTTTCTGCCTTTCTATGCTATGTTGCGTGCAATTCCTGATAAATTGGGAGGGGTCATTGTGATGGTAGGGGCCATTGCCATTTTATTTATTTTACCTTGGTTGGATACATCTAAAGTAAGATCAGCACGTTATCGTCCGTTGTTTAAACAATTTTGCTTTATTTTGTTGTTTGACTGTATATTCCTTGGTTACTTAGGTGCCCAGCCTGCTGAAGGTATTTATGTTTTGTTATCAAGGATTGGAACAGCATATTATTTTGCACATTTTTTAATTATTTTACCTGTTTTAGGATTCGTAGAAAAACCAAAGCAAATTCCAGAAAGTATTTCTGTGTCTGTTTTGGGCAACAGTAAATCTAAATAGTAGGAGGTGTTATTATGAGATATATCCATTTTTCTTTGGCATTAATAATTTTAATGATTATGCCTTATTCTATACAAGCTAAAAATAATGAAACTATGCATATCCCTGAACAAGAGTGGAGTTTTAAGGGTGTTGTTGGTACTTTTGACCGTGATGCTTTACGGCGTGGATATAAAGTATATAAAGAGGTTTGTTCATCTTGCCATTCTATGAAGCAATTACATTTTCGTAATTTGGGACAAAAAGGTGGTCCTGAGTTTAGCGAACAAGAAGTCAAAGCTTTAGCAAAAGAATATCTTATATTAGATGGCCCAGATAACTATGGTGATATGTTTGAACGTGCACGGTTACCAAAAGATAAATTTCCTGCACCTTTTGCAAATCAAGAAGCTGCTAGAGCTGCTAATAATGGAGCATACCCACCAGACTTATCACTCATTGTAAAAGCACGAAATGGTGGAGTTGATTATCTTTATGCTCTTCTAACAGGATATATTGAGCTACCACAAGGTATGAATATGGCACAAGGTATGAGTTATAACCCATTCTTTTCTAATCAAGCGATTGCTATGAGTTCTCCTTTGAGTGAAGATCTTGTGGAATATACAGATGGGACAAAGGCCGATGTAGAACAAATGTCTCGTGATGTTGTCACATTCTTAGCATGGGCGGCAGAACCAGAATTAGAACAAAGAAAAAAACTTGGTGTAATGGTATTTCTATATTTGAGTATATTGGCTGGATTACTCTATGCTTCTATGAAAAAAATATGGAAAAATGTTAAATGACTGAGACAGTTCTTGGAATTATCGGGGGCAGTGGTCTTTATGACATTGAAACATTAGAAAATCCACATTGGAAAGAAATTTCTAGTCCTTGGGGAACACCTTCTGATTCTTTGCGTTGTGGTACATTAAATGGAGTGAATATTGTTTTTTTACCACGACATGGGCGTGGGCATATATATTCTCCAACCACGATAAATTATCGTGCTAATATAGATTGTTTGAAAAGAGCAGGGGTTACAGATATTTTTTCACTCTCAGCTTGTGGTTCATTAAAGGAAAATTATGCACCAGGTGATTTTGTAATTATTGACCAATTTATTGATAGAACATTTGCACGTGAGAAGAGTTTTTTTGGAACTGGATGTGTTGCACATGTGTCTATGGCAGATCCAATTTGTGAATACTTAGCAAATTTGGCTGAAGAGGCTTGTCGTAAAGAAGGCGTTAAGGTTCATCGCGGAGGAACTTACTTAACTATGGAAGGACCTCAGTTTTCTTCTCGTGCTGAGAGTGAACTTTATCGGCAATGGGGATGTGATGTGATTGGTATGACGAACATGCCAGAAGCAAAACTAGCTCGTGAGGCAGAAATCCCTTATGCAACTATCGCAATGGTTACAGATTATGATTGTTGGCATTCTGTGCATGAAGATGTCGAGGTAACAGATATTCTTGCTGTTCTACAACAAAATGCGCAAAGCGCTAAGAATATCATTAGCTCTTTAGCGATGTCTTTACAAAAAGAACGTAAACCTTGTTCACAGGGCATTGATACTGTTCTGGATACAGCAATGATTACGTCCCCAGACGCACGTGACCCTGAAATGCTTAGAAAATTAGAGGCAATTCTTAAACGGTATTTGAAAAAATAAAATGTTGGATGTAAAAAAATATATTCGTGTAATTCCTGATTTCCCAAAAAAAGGAATTATGTTTCAAGATTTTAGTGAATTGATTGCTGATGCGGAAGGATTCAAAAAAGCAATTGAAGCACTTTGTGATCTACCAATGAGCCGTGAGGCTGATATTATTGTTGGCATTGAGTCTCGTGGATTTATTTTTGGTGCTCCTATGGCTCAATGTTTGGGTAAAGGGTTTGTGCCAGTGCGTAAAAAAGGAAAATTACCAGGTGACACTATATCTATAACTTATGATTTAGAATATGGAACAGATACGGTAGAAATGCATAAGTCTGCCATACCTAAAGGACAGAAGGTTGTTTTGATAGATGACCTCATTGCTACTGGAGGAACAGCTCTAGCCGCAGTATCTTTGATTAGACAGTTAGGAGCAGAATTAACAGGTGTTGCTTGTGTGGTTGATTTACCAAAAGTTGGTGGGTCTAATAAATTACGGCAAGAAAATATTATTACTGAAGCACTTTATATTTATGAAGGTGAGTAAAGTTTAGATTTATGCAAGGTTTATCATTGTACTCAACATTACCCTACTTCGAAGGCTAACTCATTCTAGTAAATATTTAGCGTTAAACGTTAAATTTAAATAAAATGACATCACCGTCTTGAACAATATACTCTTTTCCTTCTTGACGCAGGCGACCATTATC
>CAYMEP010000053.1:0-6936 GCA_964389695.1 uncultured Rhodobiaceae bacterium
TCTATACAGAAACCTGAGACTACTTCTTCTTGGTATAATTTTACCTCTCCCCCTTCTCATACGGTATCTCCTAAGAAACACCCTTTAGTCCTAGACCTATCCTCTCTTTGGGCAGGACCTTTAATAAGTAACCTCCTTACTTATATGGGAGCTGAGGTTATAAAGCTTGAATCAATAACACGACCCGATGGAGCAAGGAACAATGAAAAAGACAAAGAAAATAAGTTTTATCAAATACTTAATGGAAATAAGGAATCTATTACCTTAGACCTAAGTTGTAAAAAAGGACAAAAGATTCTACATAAACTCATAAAACATGCTGATATTGTTATTGAAGGCTCTCGCCCTAGAGCCTTAGAACAAATGGGAATTAATGCACAACAAGAAGTTGAAGAACATTCAGGAAAGCTTTGGGCTAGTCTTACCGCTTATGGTCGTGACGATAAAACAAAACACTATATTGGCTTTGGTGATGATATCGCGGTTCACTCTGGACTAACTTCTTGTTTGCAAGAGTTACATGGTAAATTAGGTTTTGTTGGTGACGCCATTGCTGATCCTCTTACTGGATTACATGGCACATTAGCTGTATGGGCACATTATCTTAAAGGAGGTGGTTTACTTGATTTACCACTTTCTCAAACCATGTCCTATGTTTTACAACATAGACATGTATACCCTCCTCATAAAACACCGGCACCTTTTTACCCTATTCGCCCTGCCTTTGGTAAAGCCCATACTTTAGGAGCAGATACAGACCGTATATTAAAAAGGTTTCATTTATGTTGATTCAACAAGCAGAGCTAAAAGGAAAAATTATTGATATTCGTATTAATGGTCGCTATATTACAGAAATAGCCCCTCATCTTTCTAGACAAGAAACAGAAGAATGTTTTCACGCGAATGGACATGCTATTATTCCTAGCCTACATGACCAGCATATTCACCTTAATGCTAGTGCTGCCGCTTATACATCACTTTTTTGTGGTCCTCCAGAAGTTATAACTAAACAATCTCTTTTACAAAAATTACATGAGCAAAGTGGCAGCGATGAGTTACGTTGTATCGGTTATCATGAATCTGTGGCTGGTGACATTGATCGTTACTGGTTGGATAAACATGCACCAGATCGCCCAATACGACTTCAGCACCGTAGTGGTCGATTATGGATTTTTAATTCTAAAGCTATCGAAACACGCCCTCATATGACGATTCCAGATAATGGACAAATGATTGATTCTGATAATGCTCTAGCAAGTAATATAAATACAAAACCTAATGTAACAGGTTTAATGAAGACCTTATTAAGTTATGGGATAAGCCATGTCACAGAAGCAACGCCTCGTAATCTTAACCAAGATTTTATCAATATGAAACAAATGATTTCTCCTCTTTATTTGCAAATGATGGGACGTATAGATTTAACGTCTGATTTAGACGAAGAAAAAGCACGGATTGGTGCAGTGAAACTACATTATCATGAAAATCATTTACCTTCCTTAGAAGATTTAACACATGAAATTGATCAAGCTCATTTAGCCAATCGTCCAATTGCGTCTCACTGTGTTACATTATCTGAACTAATGCTGACACTTGCCGCACTTGATATGGCGGGTTGTCATGAAGGTGACCGTATTGAACATGCTGCAATTTCTACCGATGAAACAATTGAATGGATGGCTAAATTAGGGGTTACCGTCGTCACACAACCTCACTTTATTACAGAACGCCGTACTGCTTATTTACAAGATGTTTCTGAATATGAAAAACCTCATTTATGGAGATTAAAATCATTTTTAAAAGCAGGAATCAATGTTGCCGCAGGAAGTGATGCGCCTTTTGGCAACCTAAACCCTTGGTGCGCCATGGCTTCTGCAACACAACAACAGAAATGGTTTTATCATGAAAATGAAGAACATATCACCCCAGAAGAGGCTTTAGCACTTTATACAACCGGTTATCATGCACATCGTCCCGCACGTGAACTGAAGAAAGGTGAAAAAGCAAATCTATGCTTACTCAATGCTCCATGGAAAGAAGCACGTAAAGACCTCTCAAGTGTCAGTGTGCAAAAAACTTGGATTGATGGTAATTTAGCCTATAGAATCGATTAAACCCCATTCTAAAGCTTTTCTGGCTGAAATACGTTTTTGTGATAAAATCATATAAGCTGTTTTATGTCGCCCAATACGTTTAACAATACTCACTGTACCACCTGCTCCTGGTAATAATCCATATTTTACTTCAGGAAGTTGGAACCAACTTTTCTCTGTTGCAGAAACTTCATCAGCAAAAGCAGAAATTTCAATGCCAGCACCAATGGAAGCTCCCTCTATACGCACAGAAAACTTTTTATTCATGTTTAATAAATGCCGTGCTGGCAAACGCAAACACCTAACCCAATGAGCCATACTACTATCTTCAGACAAACCAAATTCATCTACATCCCCACCTAAAGAGAAACATCTTCCCTTTGCGGATAAATGAACTGTTTCAATAGAATTATCATATTGAGCAAGATTAAAAGCTTCACAAAGGGCATCACGCATTTTGATATCAATCACATTATCTTTTTCTACATGGTCAAGACAAAGTTCTAGACATTTTTTTTGACGTGTTAGCAAAAGAGGGTTTGTGTTTTGTACGCTCTGTGTGCTTATTTTTGGTTTTTGTTTTTTCCACTGTAAAAACTCTTTTCCTCTTTGCAAACTAGCATAAGCAAAACTTTCTGCCATAAGTGAATCTGTGGATGACATAGTTTCACTCATACGTAATAACTGTACCACAGTCATAGATGTCAGAGGCGAAGCTAAAATATTTTTTATTAATATATCTATATTTTCTTTCTCATCTAATAAGATATCACAAGCAGTTCCATTTTCATGGTTGGGATACATACTGTTTTTATAAATTCCAATGACAGGACAAGGTAAACTTCGTAACCAAGAAATTATATGTAATGGTATTGGTTCGTTCATATCCAACAATAAAAACGGATAAATACCTTGCCATCCAAATCGTTCAATTCTTGGAAAGGATTGATATAAGTCTGATAAAGTACTTAAATTAAAAATAGACATATAATATATATAACTTTATAGTGAGTTTCATCATATAGCTATACTATTTTATAAATAAGGAAAGTTAAAAGAATTATGGATAATTTCAAAGAGAAAACCGTTTTTATTACAGGAGCAGCTTCAGGTGTTGGAAAATGTATCGCTGCAAAATTGGGTCGTGAAGGTTCAAAGTTATTAATTACTGATATAGAGCAAGTTGCTTTAGATAAAACGGTTTCAGAGTTGAAAGCTGAAAATATAGATGTAGAAGGTCGCAAATTAGATGTAACCTCTCGTGATGACGTATTCGCTATGGCAGATTATGCATTTGAAAAATTCGGTGAAATTGATGTTGTCTTCAACAATGCTGGCGTTGGCGCTGGTGCTGGTGCAACAAACTGGGAAGTCCCGGAAAAAGCGTTCCGTTGGGGCATGGAAGTCAATTTCTATGGACCTCTTTATGGTATCCAAGCTTTTGTTCCTCGTATGTTAAAACAAGATAAAGAATGTATTATATCTGCGACCACTTCTGGTGCTGGGTTAATCTTTCCACCAATGGCCCCTGCTTATTGTTGTTCTAAATCAGCCTTAATTACGCTATATGAAACTTTGAGTCATCAATTACAAATGATGAGTAGTGAAGTACGTGCTGCACTCCTTTTTCCAGGACCACATGTCGTTAATACAGGTTTAATGAGTTCACAACGTAATTTGCCAGAACGTTTTGAAGATCCAGCCATTCGTGAAGGAACAGCTGGTATTAGAGATGTAGCTAGCTTACAAGAAACAATGAAGGCTTTTATCGGCCGTGAACTTGAGGTCACTGAACCAGAAGATTTTGCAGACTATGTCCATGATGCACTTTTGGAAGGTAAGTTTTGGGTGCACCCTACAACAGAGAAAACTGAAAAAGCGTTAAGGACTCGTTTTGAAGAAATGCTTTCAGAAACAGGTCCTACTACACCAGATATGATGTAAATATAATTCAAGGTACCATAATGAACTATACAGAACTTTTTGATAAATTAAAAAACAATGCACCTACAGTTGCGGCCACAACTGCTGAAGAGCGTATAAAAAAAATTAGAAGCCTTTATCAAGCTGTTTATGATATACGTCATGAAATCAGCCGTGCAGGAACTAAAGAACTAGGATTTGATGGTAAATTTCACCTCGTTCCTCTTAAAAGCGAAGTCGATTACGTTTGTGCTAATTTAGAAAAATGGATGGAAGATAAAGTTGTAGATGATGTTCCAGAATTACAAACCAATAAAGGATATATCCGTTATGAACCTAAAGGAGTCGTGCTACATATAGCGACATGGAACTCTCCTATATTAACGGCACTATCTCCTGCAATCAGTATGATTGCATCTGGAAATGTATTAATTATAAAACCTTCAGAAATCACTCCTATTTCCGCAGATATTATACAAAAAGTTGTTGAGTCTTCTGGTCTTAGTAATGAAATTGCCGTTGTTCAAGGTGATGCAGAAACAGCCCAAGCTTTATTAAAGTTACCTGTAGACCATATTTGTTATATAGGAAACAACCAAGTTGGACGTTTGGTTATGGAAGCCGCTGCACAACATTTTGCAGGAATTACCCTTGAAATGGGTGGAAAAAACCCTGTTGTAGTAGAAGCTGATGCCGATATAGAGGCCGCGGCAAGTAAAATTATTTTTTCAAAATTAATTTTAGCAGGTCAAGTCTGTCTTTCTCCGGATTACCTCTTGGTACATGATACAGTTAAAGAAGACCTTTTGAAAATGTTAGTGATAAAGATTCAAGAAATGTTTAACCCTGATGATTCAGGTGTAGAAAATTCAAATGATTTTGCAAAAATTGTTAATGAACGTCATACTTTACGTATTAAAGATTTATTCGACGATGCAACATCTAAAGGGGCAAAAATATTTTATGGCGGAACCGTTAATTCTGATAAAAAATATGTTGAACCAACAATTATCACTGATATTTCTGATAATATGAAAATTGCTTATGAAGAAATTTTTGGTCCAGCTCTTATTGTTTATACATTTAGCAAAAAAGAAGAGGCTTTATCTTTGATAAAAAAACACCCAAAACCTCTAGCTTTTTATATATTTTCACAAGATCGTAATATTGTAGATTTTTATATAAACAATACACGTGCTGGTACAAGTGCTGTTAATAATGCAGTTATCCAAGCAAATGTACCAACATTACCTTTTGGCGGATGTAACCATAGCGGTACAGGCCGCTTAGGTGGTCATGCTGGGTTTTTAGAGTTTTCTAATGCTCGTTCCGTTGCTGAAGATGGGTTTCTACCAGAACAAACACGTTTCATGATGTACCCGCCCTTCCCAGCAGAATCTACAATGTTTGTTGATATATTGCTTAAACCAGAGGAGTAACCATATGTCTAACCTAAAACCTATTCCAGACGTTAAAGGAATACCTTTTATTGGTAATACGTTGGAAATGGCAAAATGCCCAGCTAGTTTTTTCTTACGTGCTTATCGTGAATATGGCCCTGTTTATCGAGTCAATGTATTTGGACGAAAAACGATTGTCATTGCAGGTACAGAAGCCTCCATTTTCATGACAACACCTCTTGGACGTAAAAATTTACGTTCTAAAGATTTTTGGGAAGATTTTCGTGAGTTTCATGGAGCTTCACGCATACTCACTGGAACTGATGGGAAAGAACACCAAGAGTTACGTTCTGTTATGCGTGAAGGGTTTTCACGTGAAGCTGTAAAAGGCCGCTATCATGAATTAGCAGGTATGGTTGATTCTGCTATAGAACGTGACTGGAAGGTTGGAACAAAAGTACCAGTTGTAGAAGCATGTCAGTATATGGTTGTACAACAAATTGGTGAATTAATGACAGGTGTAGCACCATTAGAATTCGTTAAAGATATTCGGGTCAACATCTTATTTTTACTTAATACGTTGGTTACACGTCAAAGACCTAAGTGTTTTCTTAAATTCCCTAGTTTTAAAAAAGCAAATAAACGTTTTAATATGTTAGGTGAAAACCTCATCGCAGAATTTAAAGAACATGCTAAGAATGGAACTTTGCCGAAAAATTTATTGGGTGATATTATGCGTACCCATAATGAAAACCCATCACTTATTCCAGAACAAGATCTACTTTTAACTTTAACAGGACCATATCTTGCAGGCTTAGATACCGTGGCAAATACATTGGCTTCTGCAATTTATGCTATTATTAAACATCCTGAAACTTTAAAAGCTGTACAAAAAGAAGCAGACGAGCTTATGGCAAAAGAAACAATCACAGAGGCCGATGTTTTAGGGTTAACTCAAACAAATAATGCAATTAAAGAAGCAATGCGTCTTTGGCCTATTGCGGTTGCTCAAATGCGTGCCTCAACATGTGATTTTGAATTTGAAGGTTGTTTGATTCCTGCAAATGAATTGCTTTATGTAGGAACGTCTGTTCCACATTTCATGGAAGAGTATTTTGAGAATCCCAAAAAATACGACCCCTCTCGTTTTGAAAAAGATCGCGCTGAACATATGAAACCAGGTGTGTTTTCTCCATTTGGGCGTGGTCCTCATACATGTCTCGGACAAAACCTCGCAGGTGTGTTAATGGGGATGACAATTGCACGATTATTCCATCGTACGAATTTATCTCTAGAAAGCCCTGATTATGTTATGAAAACAAAAACAGCCCCTACACCTGGGCCAGCTATGAACTTCATAGTTAACGTAGATTCAGAACGTAAAGAAAAAAATACATTCATTGCTGAAACTAAAGGAGAGATTCAATGACACCTACAAAACCAGAAGAATATATTCAAACAGGACAAGACTTAGAGCGCTGTCCTTTTCCTATACCTTATAGAGGGTATGGTATCGAATA
>CAYMEP010000054.1:0-6917 GCA_964389695.1 uncultured Rhodobiaceae bacterium
AGTGAAACGTACCTTTCAACCTTCTAACCTCGTACGAAAACATCGTCATGGTTTGCGTGCACGTATGGCAACAAAAGCAGGTAGACTAGTTCTTAAACGTCGCCGTAGCAAGGGACGCAAACGCCTTTCGGCTTAATAAAGATGACTACACTTGGCAAGCTATGCATTAGAAAAGATTATTTAAACGTTGCAGCAGGGAGAAAAACTGTCAATTCTGGTTTAGTTCTGCAAGCTCGCCGCAACCCCTCACATAATGCAACTCGTTTTGGCCTAACAGTAACAAAGAAGGTTGGTAATGCCGTTATTCGCAATCGAGTCAAACGGCGCCTAAGAGCTATCGCAAAAGAACAATTACCTCAAATAGGTCTCGCAGGGTTCGATTACGTATTGATAGGCAGAAAAACAACTATTACACGTCCTTTTTCTACTTTGAAGAAAGATTTAGACAGTGCATTAAAATATATACATAAAAAGGATGTACCTTATGCAAAATGAAAACTTTAAAAATATATTTTTTGCAATGACCTTATGTATTATTATCTTATTAGCATGGCAATATTACATTATTGAACCTAAATTAGCGCAAAATCAAACTTCCCAACCTATTGATTCTTCTATTGTTCCTTCGTCTCCTAGCACCTTAACCTTACCTAAGCATAAAAATAAGAACCATAAAAAAACAAAAATAGCACGTGTTGCTATTGAGAATTCTGAAATTAACGGCAGTATTTCTCTTCAAGGTGCCTACTTAGACAATATTTTCTTATCACAATATAAAACTTCATTAGCCCCTACTTCAGGTAATGTACATCTATTAATACCTCAGAGAAGCACAACAGACCCTTTTTGGTATACCAAACATGGCTGGGTAACCCATGGTGCATTGGCAGAACACCTTCCTGATGAAAATACTATATGGACTTTAGAAAAGGGTAAGAAGCTAACCCCACAAACTCCCATCACACTACGATATGATAATGGACAAAATTTAATTTTTCGTCGCACTATTTCTATAGATGATCACTTTATGTTCACAATTACACAAGAAGTAGAAAATAAAACCTCAACCGATATAACACTCTACCCATATGGACAAATTGAACGCACATACTATGAAGAAAGAGAACAGTTCTTTGTACTACATGAAGGTGGAATTGGCGTATTTGGAAACAAAATTGGTCTAGAAGAAGTTCAATATAGCGATTTAGCTTCAGAACCCATAAAACATGATGCTACGACAGGGTGGCTTGGTCTCACAGATAAGTATTGGGCGACCGTACTCATTCCTCCACAAGGCAAAACTTACCAAGGACAATTAACGAGTAAAGATAAACGTTACATTGCCAATTATCGCCTGAATGCAGAACATATTGCTCCTGGACAAACAGGACGGGTTGTCAGCCGTGTTTTTGCTGGTGCAAAGCAAATAAAATTATTAGAAGAATATAAAACGCAAAACATACCAAAATTTGATTTACTCATTGATTGGGGATGGTTTTTCTTTTTCACCAAGCCGCTCCTTTATTTATTATCCTTCTTTTATAGTTTATTTGGCAATTTTGGTGTTTCTATATTAATAGTAACTGTCATCATCAAAATAATGATTTTTCCTTTAGCAAACAAATCTTATGTAACAATGGCTAAGATGAAAAAATTACAACCTAGAATGCAACAAATAAAAGAGACTTATGCCGATAATCGTGTGCTCCAACAACAAGAATTGATGGCACTATATAAGAAAGAAAAACTAAACCCAATTGCAGGGTGTTTACCGATGCTGATACAAATTCCTTTATTCTTTTCTCTGTACAAGGTTTTATTCGTTTCTATCAATATGCGTCATCAACCTTTCTTTGGATGGATACAGGATTTATCGGCTCCAGACCCGACATCTGTTTTTAATCTTTTCGGTTTATTACCTTTTACCCCACCTAGTTTTTTACTAATTGGCGTATGGCCATTATTAATGGGGATCACCATGTTTATACAAATGCAAATGAACCCAAATACAGCTGATCCTATACAGAGAAAGATATTTATGTTCATGCCAATTGCCTTTACCTTTCTTTTGGCCAGCTTTCCTGCTGGACTCGTCATTTATTGGGCATGGAATAACTTTTTATCCATTTTGCAACAAGGCTTTATTATGCACAAGCAAGGTGTTGAAATTCCTTTCTTATCTTTCTTCAAACGTCGTAAATAAAGATAATTATATGAACTGGATAGCGGCAGGACGTTGGCTCTTTTCTCAAAAAACAACATTCTGTTTTGGAGTCGTTGATGTTGAAGGATTACCCGACACACAACATACAGAGATTGCATTTGCAGGTCGTTCAAATTGCGGAAAATCAAGCCTTGTAAACGCCTTAACAGGACATAAAGCACTAGCTCGCACATCTTCTACACCTGGTCGCACACAAGAATTAAACTTTTTTGCACTTGCTGAAGGTCAAGGAGAAAATAATACACATGCTTCTTGGTTAGTAGATATGCCTGGTTATGGGTATGCACGTGAATCAAAAGTAAAAATTCACCGTTGGACAAGATTACTAAAAGACTATTTAAAAGGTCGTGTTACTCTTCGCCGCGTTTTTGTACTTATAGATTCACGCCATGGATTAAAGAAGAATGATTTAGAATTATTAGATATGTTAGATATAGCAGCAATTTCTTATCAAATTATTCTGACAAAATCTGACAAACCTAGTGCCATAGAACTCACCAATGTAACAAATAAAACCCTTACAGAAATTATCAAACGCCCTGCGGCTTATCCAAACATTCTACAAACCTCGGCACTCAAAAATAAAGGACTAGACGAATTACGTGCAGAAATAGCAATGCTGGTAGATTTTTCTCACTTGCGTTATAAAGTATAATAATAGATGAACAAAAGACTATTATGGAAAATGATAAAATGAAATTGCACGCCAAACAAGAAAAGTGCCAAGAATGGCTAGAGAAGGCAGATATTCTTACAGAAGCTCTGCCCTTTATGCAACGTTATGCCGAACAGATTATAGTCATTAAATTTGGCGGCAATGCTATGGAGAGCCCTGAATTAACTCAACAGTTTGCTCAAGATATTGTTTTACTCAAACAAGCCGGTCTCCATCCTGTCATCGTACATGGGGGCGGGCCACAAATAGAAAACATGCTAAATAAATTAAATATCAAAACAAAATTTTCTAATGGTTTAAGAGTCACAGATCATGATACTATTGAGATTGTAGAAATGGTCTTAACAGGCAAGGTTAATAAAGAGATTGTTAGCAAGATCAATCATGCAGGCGGAATGGCTATAGGTTTATCAGGAAAAGATGCAAATTTTATGATTGCCAAGAAACTCGAAGGTAAAACAAAGACAGAGGATTTAGGATTTGTCGGTTTGCCCACAACAATCAACCCACAAATTATACATACCTTGAACAAACATGGTATGATTCCCGTCATTGCACCGATTATGAGTTCAATAGAAGGGGAAACATTAAATGTTAATGCGGATACTGTAGCGGGAGAATTGGCAAGTACATTAAATGCCAAAAGGTTATTATTACTCACCGACATCGTTGGTTTATTAGACAAAGATGGTGAATTAATAGAGCGTATTGCGACCAATCAATGCCAAGAACTTATAGATAATGGAACAGTAACGTCTGGAATGATTCCTAAACTGACCACTTCTGTAAATGCCAAACAAGATGGAGTCGATGCAGTGGTAATTCTAGATGGACGCGTACCTCATGCTATATTGTTGGAGTTATTTACAGAATTAGGTGCGGGAACCTTAATTGAATAATGGATGAATTATATGAGACTAACGCTAACATTTTTATTATTATGCTACACTCTCTTAGGCACTTCACTTAATGCTTATGCGAAAACATTAAAAATATGTAACCATACCAGCTATAAAATGAATATTAGTTTTGTAAAACAGAATAAAAATATTACACAAACTCAGGGCTGGATGGACCTACTACCAGGAAACTGTCGTAATACAGAAGAGTTTTGGGGTAAGGTCAAAAATACAGATACTTTATTTATTTATGCACGTTCTGATTCTGGATATAGCGATGCAGGGCAAGTATTTAGTGGTAAACATACGTTCTGCATTCAGCCTTATAGTAACTACCAAACAAAAATTCGCACAGACTGCTACCAAAATAACTTATCTCAAGCAAATTTTATCGCCATACATAAAGATAAACAGCATGAGAATATTATTCTTTCAACTCCTGAGGATTACACTCAACATTCCGCACGTATTGTAGCCGTCCAAAGATTATTAAAAAATATGGGTTATGACATTGACCTCATTGACGGTGTATCAGGTAAGAAAACACGTGTGGCCATTGCACATTTTCAAAAAGAAAACAGGTTAAAACAAAATCAAAAAATAAATAATACCTTACTAAAAAAATTATACGTGGCAATGAAAACCAAAAATCAACAACATGGTTTGCACTTATGCAATAGAACAACAACGCCTATTTGGTCCAGCGTTGGCTGGGAAACGCCAAAACACCTAATAACACAAGGTTGGATTTTTATAAAAAGCAATCAGTGTATACAAGCTCATAATCAAACAGGTGTTACCTCTTATTTTTATTATGCTGAAACTCTCAATAAGAATAAAAAGTGGTCAGGAAATTCTTCTCTGTGTACGCAGGCAACTCAATTTCATATAACAGAACATGAAAATTGTATAGAGCGTGGATTAGCAAGAACTGAGTTTATTAGCACCACAATAAACAACACAGCAAAGAAGGTAGTCAATTTTGACTAAACCTTTTTTACAAATTCCAGAAAACCCTGTATGGGTTTTTGACTTAGATAATACACTCTATAAACCTGAACAAGATATTTTCATTTTGGTTGATGAACGCATGACAACGTTTATTCAAAAAGCTCTAAACATGAGCAAGGGTGACGCCTTTAAACTACAAAAAGACTATTGGCGTGATTATGGAACAACCCTTACAGGTCTCCACAAACACCATAATATTGCTCATGATACTTTTTTAGACTATGTCCATGATATTGATATTGACCATATTCTTGAAAATAAGCCTCTATATGAAGCTTTAGAGAAGTTACAGGGTAAAAAATATATTTTTACAAATGGCACATCAAAACATGCTCATAATATTCTTACAAAATTAGGAATTGATAATTGTTTTGAAGATATTTTTGATATTAAAATGTCAAATTATATTCCAAAACCAGACCTTATCCCCTACCAACTAATGTTAAAGCAGTTTCATTTACAGGCAGAAAGTATATTATTTTTTGAAGATATGGCACGTAATTTAAAACCTGCCTATGAGTTAGGAATGACTACCATTTGGTGTCGTCACACTATGTCACTTGATGCCCCTGAACATGAAAAATTAAGTCATGAAGGAGGCACAGACTCTTATATTGATTACATCGCAGATGACCTATTGGCGTTTTTATCACGCTAGTCTATATAGAAAAGAACGACACAAAATGAGGAAAAAATAATGACTAATCTTGAAAATACGATTAACAACGCCTTTGATGACATTACAAATGTAACCCCACAAACAAAAGGCGAGATTCCTGAAGCAATAGAAGCCGCCATTAACGCATTAGATTCTGGGGAATTACGTGTTGCCCAAAAACAAAATGGTGAATGGGAGGTCAATCAATGGCTTAAAAAGGCAGTGCTTTTATATTTTCGTATCAATGAGATGAGACTTATGACAGGAGGTATCAATGACTCAAAATGGTGGGATAAGGTTGATACGAAATTTGAAAATTGGACTGAAGCTGATTTTAATAAAAATGGATTCCGTGCCGTTCCAAATTGTACAGTAAGACGTGGGGCTTATATTGCTCCCAAAGTTGTTTTAATGCCGAGTTTTGTTAATCTTGGTGCTTATGTTGATGAAGGCGCAATGATTGACACTTGGGCGACTGTTGGCTCTTGTGCTCAAATTGGTAAGAATGTTCACTTATCAGGGGGTGCAGGCATCGGAGGCGTATTAGAACCTTTGCAAGCGAACCCAACAATCATTGAAGATGATTGCTTTATCGGAGCTCGTTCTGAAGTTGCAGAAGGGGTCATTATTCGTCAAGGCTCAGTTTTATCTATGGGTGTTTTTATCTCTGCCTCAACAAAAATTGTCAATCGTGACTCTGGCGACATACACTATGGAGAAGTTCCTGCTTATTCTGTGATTGTACCAGGCACACTTCCTTGTCCTAAAGGTGGCCCTTCTTTGGCTTGTGCCGTGATTGTCAAAACAGTTGATGAAAAAACACGCTCTAAAACATCTATTAATGACTTATTAAGAGATTAACCATATGACTATTGATTGTGTTGATCTTGCCGCACGTTTAATTCGTTGTCCCTCTGTCACACCAAAAGAAGGAGGTGCATTAGATTTATTGCAAACTGAATTAGAGACTTTAGGCTTTACTTGTACACGTTTACCTTTTGAAGAATCTGGTACAGAGCGGGTAGATAATCTTTATGCTCGTATTGGCACAAAACCTCCTCATATTTGTTTTGCAGGACATACGGATGTTGTCCCTATTGGTGATAGAAATTCATGGGAGTTTGATCCTTTCGCCGCTGTTGTAAAAGACGGAAAATTATGGGGACGTGGTGCTTGTGATATGAAATCAGCGATTGCAGCCTTTGTTTGTGCCATAGAACGTCATTTAAACATAGCCCCTCTACAAGGATCTATCAGCCTATTGATTACAGGAGATGAAGAAGGAATTGCCATTAACGGTACCGTCAAAATGCTAAAATGGTTAGAAGAAAATGACGAACTCATTAATGATTGTATTGTCGGAGAACCAACAAGTCTGAAAACTCTAGGGGATATGATTAAAATTGGTCGACGTGGCAGCCTAAATGGTGTGATTACTGTAACAGGTCG
>CAYMEP010000055.1:0-6914 GCA_964389695.1 uncultured Rhodobiaceae bacterium
TATGTCAGGATTTTTTAGATAATCTACGACAGACTGTTCGATCTTTTGGTTTATTGTATCGTTAGATCGTTTGCTTCCCATGTCTTATTCTCCATAGTTGCGTTTGATGTGTTGCCTTCTTCAGTCTCTGATGATGGCATGAATCTTATGCTAGTTGTGCCGAGAGTTATTGTGTCAGATATTTTAAACGACGCTGTCTTTTGAGTTTGTGCGCGTGCGGCTTTTTGTATGATGTCGCTTTGCTTAAACAGAGTCACGGATCCGTTTATTGTGCGTTGTGTCGGCTCTCTATATGTTATTCCGATTGAGCCTGACGAATCGTCTGTCGCAAATTCGTGACTTACAGTGATGGCAAATGCGTTCTGTTTTTGCTTTGTGCCGTCCCACTGGAAGCCGTCTGCCTCTCCGTCGCCTTGATCCACGTGTGTTAATGGCACGTCTGCGAGTTCAACTGCAGGCACGTATGGATTACCTTCGCCATCATCGCCACTAATCGGACTAACGGCACTTTCCACGATTTCCTTACAGACCATGTTAAGTTCGACACGGTCATAATCGGATCTGTCCGTTGTGATTGTTATGTCTGATGGCATGCACCCTTTGTATATTTTATAAATCGTGTTGCCGTTTGCGTCTTTGTATGAGTCGAAGAATGTCCTAGATTCGATGGCAGTTCCTGCCCCTGCTAGTGGAGACATAGCCCACGATAACAAGTTTTTATCAGTCGCCGCCTTTGTCAAATATCCTTTTAGTTTGACAGATACAGTCTCGCCGACTCTATCCGTTCTTTGGACATCTTCCTTGCCGCCAACACGGAGTTTAAGAGTCTCTTCAGATGTATTCTCTTCGAGTGACGCATTATGTAGATGTGCAAGATAGCCAAACGATGGGCTAACGCCCCATGTCGCTTCAGTTGCTCCCTCTCCTGCAGATTGCGGCACGTTCACACGATCGAGATTGGTAATTACCACGATGTATGAAAGTTATAGAAGTATATAATGTCTATGTTTGGTTTTGTTGCCAGATACATTCGATCTCGCCTGACGCCATGTGTGACGTGCCTTCTTTGTCGTATGTCATAGGCTCTGACCACTGGACAGATGGCGGATCGCCAAATACATGAATTGCTGACGCTTTGCCGTCAGACTTGTTTATTCTCCTGGTGCTAGTGGGATATGTTGCCAGGAATATTTCATCGATATGTTTCATAAACAGCTCTACATCGCCAGATGATTTAGCGAAGACATCTATGCGAATGACTGTCCCATAGCGTCTAGAGCCTGTGCTATTCTCAAGGTCTCGCGGATTGCGTCCTGCAGACTCGACACGGATTAGATTTGTTTTCTCATATTTGACCCAGTCACGCGCTGTTAGTGGCCTGTCGCGAACGCCGCCACTGTCTAGACCTTGCGGCGATATGAATTTAGGAGTGATGTCTTTTGATTGCGATTCGTCCCAGTTATGCGATAGATGATAGCGTATTGTCTCTTCGATAGATTCCCACTCGCCGACTAAATATTTTGTCTCAATAACCATTAGGAGAACGTTCCTAACTTTTTACTGGTCGTCCGTTGGAATATAACACGACCTTGATTCTTTGCGATGTCGTTTAGTGTCCTTAACATTTTATTTCCTTCTGCTAGTATGCGGTCTAGTGCCTCGCCGCCGTTTGTATCTTCATGTAATATCTGTGCGGCCGCAAAATGATTAGCGCAATTTATGGCAGTCTCCCATTTTTGATCCGACTCTATCCAACCGTATTTAGAGCCTGATTGCATACGGTCATCTCCTTTGATGATTGCGTCTTTAATCGTGTCTTGATCTGATGTCGTGGTCTGGGCTAACAGTTCGACGGCTTTAATTCGTTTTTCTTCAGTGTTGTGTGTGTTGTCGGTCAGCATGTCTTTTAGAGTATGTTAAAAAATATAAAGATTTGGTATTATCTATGCAGGTCTAGCGTTTTTTAATTCATCGAGTGCTTTTTTCACTTCGGCTTTTACAGATTCAGGAACGATTTTACGGACTGCCACTGCTTTTATGATTGCCGCTTTTGCCGCGCCGCCTATACCTATCGCGATTAGTAGCTCTTTGTATTCTTCCAGGTTTACTGCAGTTCCTGTGTGTGCCTCGTATGCGACCGCCGCTAGGACTATGCCTAACACGATGAATGGTAGTGAGTGGTTTTTCTTTCTTGCCATTAGATTAGGTTGATTGTATTAGTATTAATTAGTTGTGTCATTTTTTAGTCACAACGCCGAATAAGTGTCTGATGGCCGCGCCGACACATATCATTATGACGTCACTCGGTCCGAGTTCTGGCACGGTTAGGATTAGAGTGGACGATGGGTTATTCCATAGCGGCTCTAACAGATAGTATGTGAATGATCCTGCCACGATGTACGCACTTATGCCGTTTGCCAGACGGTCTATACGGAGATAGCGAAGAGGTTTGCGTTTTTTGCTAGACATTATTTGATCCTGCTAGTGCGGCTTTGACTCTGCGTTCGGCGTCTGTGCGTTTGTTATGATTCTTCTCGCCGAGATCATCGATGTACGTTGATAGGATCACGATTGCGTTTCCTAGTCTGTCTATTTTTTTTGTGCCACGTTCTAGACGTTCGCACTGGGATTTATGGAGTTTGTAGATTGCCGTTCCCACTGCCACAGTCAAAATTAAACAAAATGTCGCTAACGCGATTAAGATTTGTCCGTCCACAGGATAAACACCTATGGTGCTAGTGTTGAGTCCATGACGACCATGCCTTTAGGCACTGCTTTGGTCATTCCGTATCTAGTTGATACAGTTATGCCATGTATTGCGCCGTTCTCGCCTTCTTTGTTATATGGTTCTAGCATACGGTCTCTTCGGATTGCATAGATAAGTGGGAATTTCTTCTCCATAGCGATGATTTTACCCATCGGGATTTGAGTCGAGCATAAGACCTGCATGCCTAATAGTGCTTTGCCGAATTTGCCTGTGGCAGGATTCATAAATTCGCCTAGCATGGTTGAGTCTATGAATTTTGAGTCAGTCAAGAGAGAGGCCATCTCGTTTGGGTTGATTGCCATCGTGTCGGCGGCGTATTTGTCCACCTGGAGAGTTTTCCATATATTGACCATGTCTTCGTACTTGAATTCGTTTTGTGTTTTTGGTTTTAGCACTACGCCGCCTGCGGTCTCTCCTGCAGGTATGCTAATCAGTTCATCGATGATTAGTTGTGATTCATCTTCCATGACAGATTCGACAGCACCGCGAGTGTCGTCAGAGACTCCGTCCCACTCTAAATCTTCTAGTGTCTTTTGATCCCACTCGGTAGATGATGATATGACATCTTCTGCCTGTATGAGTTCGAATCTTGATACGACAGATTTATCGCCTTTTGCTTTGCCGCCACGTGCTACTTTGCCTGCCTTTGCGCGTGCGCGGATTCTTACACGTTTGATAGTGCTTGACATCATCTCTATACGGCAGAGATCGCGTCCAATAATCATAGGTCCTGGCTCTTCATAAACCATGCCTGCTAGTTCGATAAGACCTGCGGTCTCTTGCTGTGATAAGTCGTATTTTGTGCCACGTGGTAAGACACGTTCTGCGTGTTTGCGTATATGTTTCATAAATGGTTGTCTATTCCATTTTACGGCGGTCTCGACTGCTTGAGCCTCGCCTTTGCCTGCCCTATCCATAAGTGTCGTCGCTAGATTTGTGACGTTTAGGATTGACGCTTCATCAAATTTCTCATTACTCATAATATCGGCAATTTCCGATATTGATTGTATGGTCTGTCCCGTCATGGTTGAAGACCCCCGTCGAAGTATATTTGACCTAGATCGTCTGCGGCCGCACTGACACTGACCGAATGGCCTGCGTGGTTTGCCGCTACTATCGCGATTGCTTTGTTTGCGCTGAATGAGATTCCAATTCCTGCGCCGACAGCACCGCCGTATGTGACTTTAGTCCAACCTCTGAAGATTGCTTTTACCATGTCGCCACTTTTGCCGTCGTAAGCCGCTATAAATCGGGCTTTGAGAGTTCCTGTATGTTTTGCGACTTTATAATTACCTTCATCATCGACGCCAGTCACTTTTAGTGCGTCGCCTGCTTTGACATCATCGGTATAGATAACAGTCTGCGTCTCTTCAACGTATTTCAGTTCTCCCATTTTCCAGTTTGGTTGATGATCTGCCATTTGAGTTATGACAGTTAAATCGTTATGTTATATATTCAGTTTAACGCCGTTTTGACATTTTGGTTAAACGATATTTACCTAATAACGCCTGACTAAATCCTATTCCTGGTATTAATGGCAATATACCGATGGGTAATAGGCCGATAGGGAAGCCAGTCAGAGGATCGATGGGCATTCCTGCAGGCGTGTCGCCTGGCTCTGGCACTTCTGTCGTGGAAAATTCGTCAAGAGTGCATTTGCAGTTATAGTGCGTTGCGCCCCCCTCTTCTTCAGGTCCTGGCATGGGATAATCTCCGTCAGCGTCCCAGACTGAATTTTCATATTGAGTGCATTTGCTATCGTCAGCACCATGAGTGTGCCACTGTAAAATAGTGACTATCCTAACATGTGCTTTTTTTTAAGATTCTTGAGACGTTTTAGTTCTGACTTGCAGTGTTCGTACTCGGTCTGTCGTGCTTGTTTGCGATGACCTGGAAACGCCGCGTCGTTTGCCGCTTGTTTTAGTTTAATCTCGGCGTCTTTGATCTGATCCTTTATCACTTGCAGTGAGGCGTCCGATTTGGTCGTGTTTGGTTTAGGCGAGACATATTTAGTGGCGTCTGTGTGAGTGTGTCTATTCAAGACAACATGTAATAGATTCTTTTTGTGGAATTTGCAGTCTTTGCCGTGTGTTTGTTTATTCTCACAGTCGCATGTGTCGTTATCTTCGCCTGCGCCATCACTGCCAGACTCTCCGCCATCGCCATCGTCTCCATCTTCGCCGCCTTTGTCGTCAGGATCGTCACTGTCTGGGATTGCCTCGTGTCGTTCGCACCCTGCAGTCTCCATAACTTCCCTTTGACGGATCATGCACTCGCCCTTACCGTCAGAGCCTGCCGTAAAGTATCTGCAAGTGCCGCAAGACATGCCTTCGTCTGGCGTGTCAGTTAGACCGCCTTCGTCATCGCCGAGAGCTGTAGCGTTCTTTATTTGTATGAGATGTTTGTCCATGTTTTCTTCTTTGCTCATTTTTGCCACTGTGTATTTTAAGTCATCTAACTGTTTTTGTACGCCTATCATTTTTTTAGATTGGATTGTATCTTGCGTGATTGTGTTATCTGTATTGTCTTCGTTTAGTGCTTTGGTTGCGTCGTTTAGAGTGGTAAACCATGCTATCAGGTCAGCACCAGATAGAGCCTCTAACTGATAAGTTGTAAAATCATCGACGTGGTCAAACATGTAAGCACCCATGTCTTTAGCGATGTCTTCAGGAATGTGCTTCATCTCTACTAGGAATTTTACACAGTCATCTTTAGAATTCCATTTGCCTTCTGTCATATACTTGGCCGTGTCGCCAGTATCATTTGCTACCATTTTAGAGATGTGGCGTGCAAAATTCTTTAGGATTGATGGGTTAGCCATGATTGTATTTCTTATTTGTCTTTGATGTTCGTTTTTAGGCTCTGAAAATATTGTGCCTTCGTCTGATTCGTCCACGCAAGAAATGTAAGTGCCGTTTGAGTTTGGCACTTCGTCTAGTACGAGTGTGTTTGCTATAAAGTGTGATCCCTCTACCACTGGATCGCCGTCACATTTGCCATCGCCACAGTTTGAAATGTTTCTTGCGAAGTCCACGACACTGCACCCGACAAACTTTCCTTTTCCTGCCATCTCGTATGCTTTCTTGTTTAGCATTATGCCGACGAATTGACATTCAACTGAATGTTTATCTTCGGCGTCTTGCACTCGCACGACGGCAGAGTCAAATATGAATCCTGGCGGATAAATCTCTGCCAGCTCTGCCCCGTACTTTTGAATATATTCTTTAGGTAAACTCTTTTCGTGATGATCGATGTCTAACGGCACGACATCTAACCATGTCATCATAGACATAGCCCCCGTTCCTGCCGCGACGTTTAGTTCTGTAAAAATCTCGCCACGTTTCATCTCTCCAGACTTCATCGCGCACCCTTTGACTAGACGTAATTCTTTAACGTCGGCTTTGGTTAGGAATAATGCCTGCGCCCACGTGAATTCTGATTTAGGTTTGACAGGATCAGTGTTTAGTGCGTGTCGAAGTCCGAATTGCTTTATGTTTGGCATTCAGATTTATCGTAAGTTGTGATTTATTTAAACATGTCTATATGCAGGCGATGATTACAGCGTCTTCAAACGATGAATATTGCCGTGCATGCACGATTAGGCTCATGGATTGACGTCTTTTGATGTTTGTTTGTATGATTGACGGCAATATGTGCCGTTTTGTGCCAATTTCAGCACCTATGACAAACGTCGCAGAACGCCGCACTGTGACAGTAAACGCTGTCAAAACTGTGCGGATCTTGGTATAACGGACGATGTTTAACCCACACGATAGTTTAATCTTGGCAGACCTGCGTATGTTTGCGTTGATACGTACTGATGGCATGTGTTGTGTCCTGTAAATTGTGCCGCCGAGATTGATCCGTATGTATCTGACTGCAATTTTACGCCCTTCTCGTTCTTCTCGTTTCCAATATGGCATTCCGCCCCCCGATGGCACGGCAGGAGTTGGCGTGATGTGTGGAAGATAGCCCCCCGTCGCAATACTACCGTCAATAAAACCGCCAGTTGGAATAGCACTCATGGATTATCTACCTCGACAGCACCGCCGCTAAATCCTGTGCTAGAGTTGTCAGCGTCCACTATACCTTCTTTGGTTGATATGACATCGTCTGTGTTTTTTATTTTCTTGCGTATGCGTTGTTT
>CAYMEP010000056.1:0-2297 GCA_964389695.1 uncultured Rhodobiaceae bacterium
CCTTTAGCAATGGCTAGTAATGAAATGGTTGATAAATTTAATTGTTTCATTACTTCTTGTGCAATGGATAATTGTCCTTTACCACCATCAAGCAAAATTAAATCTGGACAGTCTTCTGTATGGTTTGTTGTGTGCTTATAACGGCGCATTAAGACTTCTCGCATCATAGCATAATCATCACCTTCTATGTTAGGTGTTTTAATATTAGACTTTCGATAGAGGTGGGATGAAAAACCTTCTTTTGTGACAACAACCATAGCACCAACTTGTTCTTTGCCAGCAAAGTGACTATTGTCAAAAATATCAATGCGTTTGATAGGGGAAGGGCGATTGAGTAGAGTTGCTAGTGCTTCTAATTGTTCTTTATGAGTATTATGTTGTGATAAATGACGGTTTAGAGATTCATAGGCATTTTTTACAGCATAGTTTATAAGAGATGCTTTTTCACCTCTTTGAGGGTAATGTATTTTCACTTTATGACCCTGTTTTAAAGATAAAGCATCTTCTAAAAGTTTTTGTTGAGGAAGTATGGAGTTCACCAGAATTTCTTTGGGTGCGGGTCGTTTATCATAAAACTGAATCAAGAAGTTTTCTAGAATATCTTCTGTAGAATGTTGAGAATCATGTTTTGGAAAGTAAGATTTAGACCCTAAATGCATTTTGTTACGGAAAAAGAATACTTGTATACAACTGTGATGGCTATGAGGTGCAAGGGTAATTATATCAGCATTGTTTATCGAATTTGCATGAATATTGCTTTTAGACTGTATATAGGCAAGAGCTTCAATACGGTCACGTAATTGTACGGCTTTTTCATAGTTTCTATTTTCTGACGCTATTTGCATTTCTTCTGTGAGTTGTTCTTGGATAGAAGAATTCTTTCCTTTTAGAAACAAAGCGGCCTGTTCTACTAAATCAGTATAATGTTCTGAAGGTATTTCATTTGTGCAAGGCGCAGAGCAACGTTTAATTTGATACAACATACATGGACGAGAACGTTGACGATAAACAGAGTCAGAACAAGAACGAAGTAAAAATGCACGTTGTAGACTATTTAATGTTTTTTCAACTGCTGCTACAGAAGCAAAAGGACCAAAATAATCACCTGTATGTTTGTGTGTTTCACGTGATTTCAGTAATTGAGGACTTTCATGATCACGTGTCAGTAAGATATAGGGGAGGCTTTTATCATCACGCATGACGATATTAAATATAGGTTTGAATTTTTTTATTAAATTAGCCTCTAATAGTAAAGCATCAGATTCGGTTGTCGTAATTATAAATTCCATATTATGTGTTAATGAAATCATCTTCGCAATGCGGTTGTTTTTACTTTGCAGGTGAGTATAACTTGTGATTCTTTTCTTTAGATGTTTTGCTTTGCCAATATATAGGACAGTGTTATTTTCATCAAGCATACTATAAATGCCTGATTGATTAGAGACATGTTGCAGTTTCTTTTGAATTAAAGCGACCCCAGTTAATGTAGACATAATTCAATATAAATTCTTTTTTACGATGATTCGTGAGGTCGAATACGTTCAATTTCTATGCCAACATAAGGTGTTTCTGGAATGATGTCTGGTTTTTCAATACGGATCCTCAGAGAAAGAATATGTGTAAAAGAGGTGAAAAATTCATCAGATAATTCTTGTGCTAATGTTTCGATGAGCTCAAAATGCTTATTGTCTAAAAAATTTCTTATAAGTTGGGAAGCTGTGCCATAACATAAGATATCGTTAATATTCTTTATTCGTTTGATTTTATCTGATACTGCAAAATCAATAGAAATCTTTATTCTTTGTAATTTTTCTCTTTCATGAGGCAAAATACCTACTGATGCCAGCTGTGTGAAATCATGGATAAAAATATGATATACTTCATTATCAGCTGATGCTATTTGAGTGTTCCTAGGGGCTTTCATTCAACTACACCTATAATATCAGGTGTTTCCCATGCTAGGTGTTGCCCACTATCAAGTGCAATCATTTGCCCAGTCATAGTTTTAGAATTTAGAATATATAGGCAAGCCTCTAAAATATCTTCTGGTGTTGCCAAATGTTGTAAAGGAAGTAATGCACGTTGTTTGTCAAATAATTCTTGTGTTTGACGTGTACTTGGAAGGGTGGCACCTGGACCAATGGCGTTGACTCTAATATTTTGAGTGGCGAAAGTTTGGGCAAGACTCTGTGTTAGAGACCATAACGCTACTTTTGAGACAGTATAACTCATAAAGTTGGGGTTAAGGCGCCAAACACGTTGATCAATCATATTAATAATATTTCCTTGTGTATCAT
>CAYMEP010000056.1:2307-6877 GCA_964389695.1 uncultured Rhodobiaceae bacterium
GTATACAAAATTTATTTGCAAAATCTCGCATTAAAAAAGCAGGTGCTTTCAAGTTAATATTTAAATGTTGATCCCAACTTTGGGATGTAAGAGGTGTATTGATATCGCTAATATGGTCTGGTTCAAAAATAGAGGCATTGTTAATGAGTGCTTGCAGAGGACCTAATTTATCATGTGCTGTATCGATAAGTTGTTGGACTTGTTTTATATCTGATAAATCTGCTTGTATATTTACCGCTTTTTGCCCAGTTTTGGTAATTTCTTCTATTAGGAAATCATTTTCTGATTTAGATTTGTTATAATGAGCAGCAATATTCCATCCATGTTTTGCTAACCCGATAGCAAGTGTTTTCCCGATTCGTTTGCTTGCACCAGTGATAAGGATATTCTTCTCATGCATTATTTTTCTCAGTAGTTGAAAAAAAACAGCGATGTTCAATAAAACACCGCTGTTTTTATAATAATTTATCTATATAATTAAATTTAGAAACGATACATGACACCAAGAGTTACGGCTTGTGTGTTGTCTCCTGTGGCATCATAGGTTGTACGTATACTAAAGTTATTTTTAATTAATACATCAACACCAGCTCTAACAACATAAGTAAAACTTGAGGTGCTGACATCACTGGTGCCTAAGTTTGCAGTGATTCTGTGTTGTCCAAAACCAACAGAAATAAATGGCAGCCAGTTTTTATATTCATACTGAAATCGTGTTGTGAGATCATAGGCTAAATAGTCCATATTTTTGGACAAGGACTCACGAGAGCTACCCTTTGGTTCCAAATAACTACGCGTTACAGTTGCTTCTAATGCTAGAAACCGGAGTAATTCTACACCGCCGTGTATGCGTATTCCGAATCCGGCACCTTCGATGTCTACCCCACCTACACTACCATCGTATAAGATATATGCAGAGGATACTCCTAAGTAAAATGGGTTATCACATTTGCAACCCCATATTCCGCCTGTTTTATTTTGACGTTTCCACTCATCTGCCCATTCCCATTTTTTGTCGGAGAATTCATCATAGGTTTCTTTAGACTTGGCACTGTTTGACCAGCCAAATGCTAGGATAAGTACTAATAAAAATGTTAAACCTCTTGTATGCATTTTGATATCCTTATATCTTTGAAGACGACCTACTTTAGGTGTCAACATAGGCTTGAATTTCAATATATGCAAGATAAATATAATAATATTTTCAATGTTTGTTAAAGTGTTGTTTTTTTACTATTTTGTCTCTTAATTTTGCTGCGATTTCGAATTCTAAATTTTCTGCAGCTTTGTGCATTTGGTATGTCAACTCTTCTATCGTTTCTGGTTTATTTTTAAACTCTGTTTGTGTTTCTTGCATGGTATATTGTTGCTGAGTTGTTTCATGAATTGAATCTGTGATATTTTTTTTGATACTTTGGGGAGTAATACTATATTTTATATTATATTCTTTTTGTATTTTTCGTCGTCGGTTTGTTTCTGCGAGAGCATTCTTGATTGAGTTTGTAATTTTATCTGCATATAGGAATGCCCGTCCTTCTATGTGTCTTGCAGCCCGTCCAATGGTTTGGATGAGAGCTGTTTCTGATCTGAGGAATCCTTCACGGTCAGCATCTAATATGGCAACGAGTGCACATTCTGGTATATCGAGTCCTTCTCGTAGGAGATTGATACCAATAAGGATGTCGAAGAGACCAAGACGGAGGTCTCGGATAATTTCGATTCGTTCTAAAGTGTCGACATCAGAGTGCATATATCGGACACGTAAATTTTGTTCTTGCATATATTCGGTGAGGTCTTCTGCCATTTTCTTTGTGAGAGTTGTTACGAGGATTCTCTGTTGCTTTTCAGCGATGATTTTACATTCTATGATAAGGTCATCAATTTGACTGAGGGCAGGTCTAATTTCGCATATTGGATCAATGAGTCCTGTTGGACGTATGACTTGTTCAGTGAATACACCCTGTGTCTGTTTGAGTTCCCAGTCTGAAGGTGTTGCCGATACATGGATACTCTGTGGGCGCATACGATTCCATTCTTCGAATTTTAAAGGACGGTTATCGACACAGCTTGGTAACCGGAAGCCAAATTGTGCTAGAGTAGATTTTCTTTTGAAGTCCCCTTTGAACATTGCCCCGATTTGTGGAACGCTAACATGGCTTTCATCACAGAATAGTAACGCATTTTGTGGTAGATATTCATAAAGTGTAGGTGGTGGCATACCTGCATCTCTACCTGTGAGATAACGAGAATAATTTTCAATTCCAGCACAAGAGCCTGTGCTTTCTATCATTTCAATGTCAAAATGTGTACGTTGTTCAAGTCTTTGTGCCGCCAAAATATGCCCTGCGGCATTGAGATCTTGTAAACGTGATTGTAATTCGATTTTAATTTTTTCTATGGCTTGTTTCAGTGTTGGCATAGGAGTCACGTAATGTGAATTGGCATAAAGACGAATATATTCCAAATCCCCTATGATTTCACTAGTTATAGGGTCAAACTCGATAAGACGGTTTATCTCATCGCCAAAAGAATCAATTCGCCAAGCCCTATCTTCACAATGTGAAGGAAAAATCTCTATAATATCTCCACGAACACGAAATGAGCCTCTCCCAAAAGCAATATCATTACGTTCATACTGTAATTCAATAAGCTTAGTTAAAATCTCTGCTCGTGGAATTTCCATATTCTTTTTTATGTCAAACTTCATCTCACTATAAGACTCAACTGAACCTAAACCATAAATACAGGACACAGAGGCAACAATAATAACATCATCTCTTTCTAATAAAGAACGTGTTGTTGCGTGACGCATACGATCAATTTGTTCATTGATATTACTATCTTTCTCAATATATGTATCTGTCCGAGGTACATAGGCTTCAGGTTGATAATAATCATAATAAGAGACAAAATACTCAACAGCATTGTCAGGAAAGAAACCTTTGAATTCCGTGTAAAGTTGAGCTGCTAATGTCTTGTTTGGAGCAAGAATAAGTGCAGGACGCTGTGTTTTGGCAATAATATGTGCCATCGTAAAAGTCTTTCCCGACCCCGTTACACCAAGTAAGACCTGATCTTTTAGAGAGCTATTTTCGAGACCAGAACAAAGCTCTGAAATGGCATTGGGTTGGTCACCAGAAGGCGTGAAATCCGTCACTAATCTAAATGGTTTTCCTCCTTCCGTTTTATCCAAAAAGGTAGGGCGATGCGGAACGAATACTTCTGTGTCTATACCTGGCTCTGGTATAGGAGCAAGTTCTTTAGGGGATTGGTAAGTGGAAGATGTTTTCAATAAGCACCTTGGGTTGGTAAAGTTAAACCAGAAGGAATATTTACAGGAGGGCGACTTTCTTGATAACGAATCTTATTAAAGCTTTGCTGTGTTAAATTTATAACTCCAGAGAGATTAACATCCGTAAAATTAGCTTGTGAAAGATTAGCATTGCTTAAGTTTGCCATACCCAAGTTCGCGCCTGTTAAATTAGCACTTCTCAAATTTGCTCCTGTAAAGTTAGCCATAAATGCATTTATATATTGCATCTTAGCATTAGAAAAGTTAGCTCCTGTTGCTATCAAAGAGGGCATAAACGCATTGGTTATATTGGCAGATTGAAAATTTGTATTCATTGCATTGGTACGTGCAAAAATCGCTAATGTTGCATTGATGTTAGATAGATTCGTTCTGACCAAAGTTGCATCTGAAAAATCAGCACTAATATAATCAAGTCCTGCTAAGTCTTGACGGCCTGTAAAATCTTGTTGAGAGAAATTCTCAATGATATCACGACGTTTCATAGGTGTGCTATCAGGTGTCTGTGCTAGGGTAATAGAGGAGGGAGGGGGTATTTGTCCTTTTTGACTCTTGAATCCTTCCATGAAGTTACCTTGCATGATATTTTCTTTAATTAATGGATATATCCAAATGAGGAGGGCAATTGTTCCTACAATAAGAATTTTTAGTTTATATTTTTCGAACATGGTAGTTTCTCCTACTTTTTATACTAAAATCATAGTCTAGACAGTTTTGTTTTTTTGTCTAGTTTTGCTTGTTTACTAAGAAGGTTTCTTTAGTGTTTTTAGATTTCTGAGTACCATTTGTCTATCGCGTGAGTCTATGTTACTTGCGTTTTTGTTGTCTTCATTATATTCTACTTCTCTATTTGATTAAAGGAGTTTGTCATGGGATTTATTGCTGACAGTCTATCACGTATTCAACCATCTGCGACGATTGCCGTCACTGACAAGGCAAGGCAGCTTAAGCAACAAGGGCGTGATGTCATTGGTCTGGGAGCTGGTGAACCTGATTTTGATACACCTGATAATATCAAAAAAGCAGGGATAAGAGCTATTGAAGAGGGGATGACCAAATATACTGCTGTCAATGGAATTACTGAATTAAAAGAAGCAATTTGTGCTAAATTCAAGCGAGACAATGGGTTGAGTTATACGGTGGAGCAATGTTTTGTTGCTCCGGGAGGGAAGCCTGTCATTTATGATGCGATGATGGCAACTATCAATCCTGGTGATGAAGTCGTGATTCCTGCCCCTTACTGGGTGAGCTATCCTGATA
>CAYMEP010000057.1:0-6870 GCA_964389695.1 uncultured Rhodobiaceae bacterium
CGCATATGATTACTGTATGAAAGCCAGCCATTATTTTAATTTGCTAGATTCAAGGGGCGTGATTAGCGTTACCGAACGACAAGCTTATATTGCCCGAGTCAGAGAGTTAGCTAGTCAATGTGCAAAAACATGGGTTGAGGAAACTAAGTAATGTCTGAATTTTTATTAGAATTATATTCAGAAGAAATTCCTGCAGGCTTACAAAAAAAAGCTGAGCAAGATTTAGAACGTCTGATGAAAGACATCTTAGCCGAATATAATGTTAAAGCTGAGACAGTGGTGACGTATTCTGCACCGCAACGTATTGCCATATTGATGGACGGATTGCCAACACAAATTTCTGCACAGGTAGAAGAAAAAAAAGGACCTCGTATAGAAGCACCACAACAAGCTATCGACGGGTTCTTAAAATCCAATGATTTAAACAGTGTTGATGAGTTGAGTATCCAAAAACATAAAAAAGGCGACTTCTACCTTCTCAAAATAGAAAAACCTGCTCAAAATTTTGGTGAGATTTTTCAAACAGCAATCCCTGAAATGATAAAAAAATTTCCTTGGAAAAAATCCATGCGTTGGGGCAATACAAGTTTAAGGTGGGTACGTCCTTTGCGTTCGATACTTTGCCGTTTTGATAGTAAGGTTGTTCCTTTTAAGATAGAAAACATATCTTCTACAGGCGTAAGCTATGGGCATCGATTTATGTCTCCAAAAGACATAGAGATTGTTAAAAATGCCGATTATTTACCAACATTAGAAAAGGCTAAAGTCATTGCCTCTGCACAAAAACGTCAAGAGATGATTGAGGCGCAAATCAAGGGTCTTCTGACTGATGATATAGAATTGGTGGATGATAAAGCTCTCTTAGAAGAAGTGTCTGGGCTTGTGGAGTATCCAAATTGCTTAAGGGGTCGTATTGATGAATCCTTTATGGAAATTCCTGATGAGGTTTTAATTCAGTCTATGCGAAGTCACCAAAAATATTTCTCACTGAAAGATAAAAAAACGCAAAAGCTTGCCCCATATTTTATCACAGTCTCTAATATGACAACAGACGATGAGGGTACAAAAATCATTGCAGGAAATGAGCGTGTCTTAAGTGCTAGATTATCTGATGCAAAATTCTTTTATGAAGAGGATAAAAAACAGAGTTTAGAGTCTCTTATCCCAGAATTAGATAAAATCACGTTTCATAAAAAGATTGGTAGTGTCGGTGATAAGGTAAAGCGTATGCAAAAGTGGATTGAAACAACACATGAGTTTTTTGAAAGTGATAAAGATGTCTGTTTAGAGGCAGTAAAATTATGTAAAGCAGATCTAGTGACGAATATGGTAAAAGAATTTCCGTCCTTGCAAGGCATTATGGGTGGATATTATACTAAAAATAAAGATGTAGCGGTAGCGATAACAGAACATTATAAACCTATTGGGATAGATGATAAAATACCAAGCACCCGTGAAGGGGCTGTTGTGGCATTGGCAGATAAACTGGATACATTGGTCGAGTTTTGGAAGATTGATGAAAAACCGACAGGGTCAAAAGATCCTTATGCTTTGCGTCGTGCTGCTCTTGGTGTAATTAGTATTTTGGTGCAAATTTTTCCTGAGACAAGTTTGCAGAATCTTATTTATGATGAGGATTTACAAAAGTTTATTTTTGAGCGGTTGAAATTTTATTTAAAAAATAAAGAAAATATTGATTATGATATTGTTATGGCTGTTTTAGAAACAAAAAATGATTTTATTCCGATAGCTCAGATAGTAAATAGTGCACGTCATTTGAATGATTTTTTACAAAAGGATGAAGGAAAAGAACTTTATAAAGCTTATAAACGAGCAAAAGGTCTTTCAGGTGATTTGACTGATATGAAACCAGGCTTGTTTTCAGAAGAAGACAAAAAATTTGAAGCAGCCCTTAAAAACCATGATGGGCGTTGGGAGAGTTTTTCAGAACCAGTACATGATTTTTTGAATAATTGTCGGATTGAAGTTGAAGATGAAGCGATTACAAAAAACCGTAAAGCTCTATTAGCGCAGTTTTGTACAACTATTGAATTCAATGCAGATTTTAGTAAACTTGAAAAGAGGTCATAATGTCAAAATACGTATATCGATTTGGAGATGGGCAGGCTGAAGGCTCTGCAGAAATGAAAAACCTGTTGGGAGGTAAGGGCGCAAATCTTGCAGAAATGTGTTTACTGGGTTTGGCTGTTCCGCCGGGATTTACAGTGACAACTGAAGTTTGTACGCAATTTTATGAGAATGACAAACAATATCCAGAAAGTTTAAAACAACAAGCTGAAGAGTCTTTAACCGAAATTGGTAAAATGGTTGGAGCAGAATTTGGTGATGCCGATAATCCTCTTTTAGTTTCTATACGATCTGGGTCTCGAGCATCTATGCCTGGTATGATGGATACGGTACTGAATTTGGGTTTGAATGATATTACTGTAGCAGGTCTTGCAAAAAGGGCTAATGATGACCGTTTTGCATGGGATAGTTATCGGCGTTTTATTCAAATGTATTCTGATGTGGTGTTGGGAGTATCTCATGAGTATTTTGAAACGATTCTGGATAATTATAAATTACATGAATATTATGTTTCTGATACAGATATGAATGCAGAGGATTGGCAAGAAATTGTTACGCTTTATAAAAAATGTGTTCAAGAAGAATATGGGAAGCCTTTTCCTCAGGATGTTCTAGAACAGCTTTGGGGAGCTATTTCTGCAGTTTTTCAGTCGTGGGGAAATACGAGGGCAGTAACATACCGGCGTTTGAATAATATTCCTGAAGATTGGGGAACTGCCGTAAATATCCAAGCAATGGTTTTTGGTAATCTTGGAGATACTTCTGCGACGGGTGTTGCTTTTACACGTAACCCATCTACAGGAGAAAATGCATATTTTGGTGAATTTCTGATTAATGCACAAGGAGAAGACGTAGTCGCTGGGATACGCACACCACAGAGCCTTACAGAAAAAGAACGTGAAGCTTCTGGGAATGATTTACCCTCTATGGAAATTAGCATGCCTGTCATTTTTAAAGAATTAACGGGTGTGTTTGAACGTCTTGAGCAACATTATCAAGATATGCAAGATATAGAATTTACAGTACAAGAAGGTAAATTATGGCTCTTACAAACGAGAGCAGGAAAACGTACGGCAAAAGCGGCGTTAAAAATTGCTGTTGATATGGTTTCAGAGGATCTAATCGATAAAGTACAGGCTGTTTTAAGGGTAGATCCTGCAAGTTTGGATCAACTATTACACCCAATGTTAGACCCTAATGCTGATTGTGAAATTATTGCAACAGGGTTACCTGCTTCACCAGGGGCAGCAAGTGGAAAAATTGTATTTTCAGCTAATGAGGCAGAAACTGCTTATTTGGAAGGTAATAAGGTAATCTTGGTTCGTACAGAAACCAGTCCAGAAGATATTCATGGTATGCATGCTGCTACAGGGATTTTGACTTCTAGAGGTGGAATGACTAGTCATGCTGCCGTAGTGGCTAGAGGCATGGGTCGTCCATGTGTTTCTGGAGCAAGTGACATACGTATTGATTATGGACAAGAAGAATTTACGGTACATGGTCATAAACTGAAAAAAGGAGATATGATAACAATTGATGGTGCCACAGGGTGCATTATGTTAGGAGAGGTACCTTCATTAGAACCAAATATGTCTGGAGATTTTTCTGTATTGATGCAATGGGCAGATGAATATAGAAAACTGGAAATCCGTACTAATGCAGAAACACCAAAAGATGTCATACAAGCATTGAAGCTAGGGGCTGAAGGAATTGGGCTGTGTCGTACTGAACATATGTTCTTTGAAAAAGAGCGTATTATGGCTGTACGGGAGATGATTTTTGCTCAAGGTGTAAAAGAAAGACATAACGCTTTGCAATCTATTTTACCGATGCAAAAGAAAGATTTTATAGAAATATTTCAATTGATGGCAGGGTTTCCTGTAACGATTCGGTTGTTAGATCCTCCTTTACATGAATTCTTACCACATCATGAATCTGATATAAAGGCGACGTCTGAGGCAATCAATATGGATATCGATGTTGTACGTAATCGTATTTCTGAATTAGCAGAAGCAAATCCTATGCTGGGGCATCGGGGCTGCCGTTTAGGGTTGAGCTATACAGAAATTTATGAAATGCAGGCGCAAGCGATTTTTGAAGCAGCGATACAAGTGCAAAAAGATACTCAGCAACCTGTCAAATTAGAAGTAATGATTCCTTTAGTGGCAATGCATAAGGAATTAGAAATTTTGGCTTCTAAAGTGTCTGATGTTGCAAAACACGTGCAAGATGTATCAGAAATAAAATTAGACTATATGATTGGCACAATGATTGAATTACCACGTGCTGCTTTGCAGGCTGGTAAAATTGCACAAACAGCAGAATTCTTTTCATTTGGAACAAATGATTTAACGCAAACAACTTTTGGGATTAGTCGTGATGATGCAGGGTCTTTTTTAAATCATTATATTCGTCAAGGATTACTTGAGCATGACCCTTTTGTACGTTTAGATACTGAAGGTGTTGGTGAATTAATTTCTATAGCTGTTGAGCGTGGTCGTCACACTAGAAAAGATATTAAATTGGGTATCTGTGGCGAACATGGGGGTGACCCTTCTTCAATCGCTTTTTGTCATAATCTTGGTTTGGATTATGTTTCTTGTTCGCCTTATAGGGTTCCGATTGCACGTCTTGCCGCAGCAAGGGTAGCTTTAGAACAGAAGGTTAAGGGATAAAATCTAAACCAAAATCAATGCATTTTGAAGAATGTGTAATTTGTCCAACAGAAATATAATCAACGCCTGTTTGTGCAATGGCATTCACATTTTCTAAGGAAACCCCACCAGAGGCTTCGCTAGTGGCACGGTTACCAATGAGTTTCACAGCTTCACTTAGAATTTCAGGGGACATATTATCAAGCAAAATGATTTTTGCACCTGCTGTTAAGGCTTCATTTAATTGTGTTAATGTATCTACCTCAATTTCAATTGGTAACATATGTCCTGCTTTTTTATGAGCTTGTTCTAGAGCATGTCGTACAGATCCTGCAATCGCAATATGATTATCTTTAATTAAAATACCGTCATCTAAACCAAAACGATGATTAACACCTCCTCCAACTCTGACAGCATATTTTTCTAAAACACGTAATCCTGGGGTTGTTTTTCTTGTACAGCAAATACGGGCAGAGTTTCCTGATATGGCTTCAACAAATTTATGGGTTAGACTGGCAATTCCTGATAAATGTCCTAGAAAGTTAAGAGCAACACGTTCTGCTGCTAGAATAGGGAGTGCTGCTCCTGATATTTCTAAAATTTTATCACCAATATTGATTTGTTCTCCATCTTGTATAAATTGTTTAAACTGTAGGGTATCATTCGCTTTTTTAAAACTCATTAAAGCAAGATCGAGTCCAGCAAGAATACCTATTTGACGTGAGGCAATTACAGTTCTGGCAACGGCAGATTCAGAAATAATCGATTGTGAGGTTATGTCTCCAACACGTCCAAAATCTTCATTCAAAGCATTTGTTACAGCGGTTTCAACAATAAAGGGAGGAAGGGGTTCTGTTGTCATTAGATATCGACTTTCTTTTTAAATTATATTGCTTTTTAAATTATTTTGTTTATGACGCTCTCGTATTTCATGAGCATAGTGAACGGCTTGCGTTAAGGTTATGAAGCTTCTTTGAGGTTGTAAGTTTTGTTTTGGATAATCTGTTCGTATATGACTTCCTCTACTTTCCTGACGCTTTAAGGCTGCGATGGTAATCATGAAAGCAGTGAGTGTCATGTTACTTAAGGGTGCATAGCCAGCGGCAATTTTTTCTAATTTTTGAATTTGTTCCAAAGCATATAATAACCCTGATTCATCACGTATAATACCAACATGTTTTGTCATAATTTGACGTAATTTATTGATGGCAGGGGCTGTAATCTCGGGATTAACATTAAAATGTGTTTGTGGAGGGTCGGGCTGTTTTATCGTTTGTATCGGAATCAAATGATCAATTTGTGTTGCAATTCTTGCGCCAAAAACTAATCCTTCTAATAAAGAATTACTTGCCAAACGATTTGCGCCATGTGCGCCCGTAGAGGCACACTCACCAACAGCCCATAAATTAGGTATTGTTGTTAATCCCTTTTCATCAGTACGAATGCCACCCATATGATAATGAGCAGCAGGGGCAACAGGTAAAGGTGTTTTTTCTGGATAAATATTATGTTTGGCACAAATTGAAGCAATATTAGGAAAACGACTTTCTAGATTATCTGTTATGTTTTTGGTTAATTCTAAGCCAACATATTTTGTTTTTCTAATTTCATTAAATACAGCACTAGCAACAACGTCACGGGGAGCTAGATCAGCATCTTTATGATATTGTTTCATAAAGTATTTACCATTTGCATTTATAAGCCTTGCACCCTCACCACGTAAAGCTTCTGTTGCTAATGGTGCAGGATCACCTAATCCATAAAAAGCTGTGGGATGGAATTGAACAAACTCAGCGTCGGATATTTGCGCACCCGCTCGTGCTGCCATAGCAATACCATCACCATTTGATAAAGGAGGATTTGTTGTTGTTTCATATAAATGCCCTATTCCTCCACAGGCTAATATTACAGCTCGTGCTTTTATCAATAAAGGAGACATTTGATTTTGTTTATAAGTTGGACGTGCAAAAACACCAACTACACAACCATTTTCGATAGCTAATTCAATGGCACAAAATCCGACAAGTTTACGAATGGAAGGTGTATTATTACATTGTTTCCAGAGCGTATCCATAATCGCTTTTCCTGTACCATCACCTGTAATGCCGATAATACGTTTATGCTGATG
>CAYMEP010000058.1:0-6637 GCA_964389695.1 uncultured Rhodobiaceae bacterium
CTAGTATCAACAGCATTTACCTCAAAACTATATGACGCTGTATTTTCATGATCAAACCCAGAACCCGTGTAATACACTTCACCAGCTGCATTCACAGTAAAAGGTAATGTACTATCCTTAAGAGAATAGGCAATCGTTGCACCTGCATCAGCATCTGCGGCTATAATCGTTGTCAAATATATTGGCGTTATGTCACCTCCTTGATTTTCAGCCAATGTACTTCCGTAAGTCTCCGCTGTAAATGTAGCATCATTATCATCCACATTATTAACAGTCAGGGTGACTGCTTGCTTTGTTGCAACACCATTAGATGTCGCAATTACATTGAACACATGACTTGTAACAGTCTCAGCATCAAAACCTGTACTATCCGCATAACTCAAAATACCTGTATCTCCCGCAATAGAGAATCCTGTAGGTGCATCTGTGTCTAAACTATACGTAACCGTATTATTAGTACTATCACCATCTATCGCTTCAAATGCCGGCGCAAACGTTTCTGCCGTATCATTTTCATCAATGCTGAAAGCCGTAGGGGATGTACTCGTAAATACCGGGGCATTATCATCAACATCATTCACGGTCAATGTAACTTCTCTTGTTACCTCAACACCATTAGATGTCGCAATTACACTGAATACATGACTTGTAGCAAACTCAGCATCAAAACCTGTCACACTTGCGTAACTCAAAACACCACTTGTGCTCCCAATAGATACACCCAGAGGTGTATTTGCAGATAAACTATACGTAACCGTATTATTAGTAGTATCACCATCTGTCGCTACAAATGCTGGTGAAAATGTTTCTGACGTATCATTTTCATCAATGCTGAAAGCCGTAGGGGATGTACTCGTAAATACAGGACTATTGTCATCAATATCAGTAACAGTCAACGTCACCGACTGTGTAACTGTAACTCCATTAGATCCCGCGGTTACATCAAAAGTGTATGAAGAAGTTGTCTCAACATCAAGACCCGTTGAGCCTGATGGAACCGTATAATTCAGAACACCTGTACTTGAATCAATAGAAAGACCAGAAAGTGTATTAGCACTCAGACTATAAACAATCGTTGAAACTGTAACATCCGCATCCGTTGCCTGAACAGTGAGCAAATCTACATCAGTAGCATCTTCTCTAATTTCTAAAGAAGAAAACGCATTGGTCGTAAATGAGTTAAATTCAGGGGTATTATCATCTAAATCAGTAACTGTAACCGTGACATCCAAACTGGTTGTTGTACTGCCGGAACTAGCTTGAACACGAACTGTAATAACTCCACCTTCTGGAAGGTTTTCACGATCAATCCCCGTACCATCATAACTAAACACACCAGCAGACGATATTTCAAAACCAGTTGGAACAGGGGTAGTACCTATAGCAACGAGAGAAAACGTAATTGTATCACCATCAGCATCTGTGGCCCCGATAGTAGGCGTAAATACTTCTGCCAAATCATTCTCAGCCAAAGTAAAATTATAAGCCGCAGCAGCAAATACTGGCGGCACATCACTAGTCAAATTTAAAGAAAAACTAGTCACCACACTCAATATATCAGCCCCAGCAGTACCTGAATCTGCTGCTGTTACCTCCACTGTATACGCCCCTTCATCAGACATAGATAATGACGACGTATCAATATTCATAACACCATTACTAATTGTAACCCATGGGGTAGATGTCTGTAACACACCACCTTTACTTATAGAAAAACTATAAGCTAGCACATCACCATCGTCTATATCACTAAACACATTAGTCAGATTGATAGCTCTTGTCGAACCTACAGCAACACTCTGAGCTGCAATTGACGTAGAAACCACAGGCGCTTCATTAATATCATTGATAGCGATATTAACCGTCGCCGTAACAGGAACAGCATTACTAACACTAGTATCAACAGCACTCACAGTGAAACTAAAGGAAGATGTTGTTTCATGATTAACACCATTACCTGTATAAGAAATCTCTCCCGTGCTTGCATCAATAGAAAACGGCACAGATGAGCCAGTAATAGAATAAGCAATATCTGAATCAACATCATTATCAGTTGCAGAGACTACATATGTTGGACTTGCTGTAGAATCTGTATTTTCATCCAATGTGAAGTTATAAACTGCATCATCAAAGGCAACATCAAACTCATCTACATCATCTACAGATAAGACCACTGACCTTTTTGTTGCAACACCATTAGAGGTCGCTATTATTTCGATATCATGCGTTGAGGCTGTCTCAGCATCAAACTCGTTCGTACCTGTATAGTTCAACAAACCAGTACTTCCATTGATAGTAAGTCCACTCAAAGAAGTAACAAGAGTATATACAATATCCTCATTTGCATTTGAAGCATCAGCATCTGTCGCTACAACAGTAATCAAATCTACATTGACAGCATCTTCTTTAATACTTAATGCATTAAGCTTATTCACAGTAGCTGAAGAAAACACAGGATTATTATCATCAATATCGTTAATAGACAATGTCACTGACACTTGAGTTGTCTGACTTCCTGCAGTCGCAGCCACAACAAAAGTATATGCATCCTGAGTGGTTGAACTTTCCGTATCAAGCTCTAGCCCTGCATAAGCCAACACACCACTATCTGTATTAATGCTTAGCCCTGTAAGGGTATTACTGAGTAGAGAATAGGTCACCACATTACTAGTACTATCAGCATCTGTCGCCACAACAGTAAGCAAATCCTGATTAACAACACCCTCGTTAATGCTTAAACTATCAAATGCATCCAACGTTGCCTGAGTAAATACAGGTGCATTATCATCAACATCCGTAATTGTAATTTGCACGTCCTCAAAAACAGTTATCCCATTAGATGCAGCCTGAACCCGCACAGTAATAACCCCACCTGCTGGAAGTGATTCAAGATCAAAACCTGTTGTGCTGTCATAACTCAAAACACCCCCATCAGACGATATCGCAAAACCAGCTGGAATAGCTGTCGTAGCATCTACAGGAACAAGCGAATATGTCACGCTATCACCATCAGCATCAGATGCTGTAATAGTAGTGCTAAATATTTCTGCCAAATCATTCTCAGCCAAAGTAAAAGCATAAGGCGCTCCTGTAAACACAGGCGCAGCATCACCGACAAGAGTCAAAGTAAAAGTATTTGTAACGCTAAATGCATTTAAGCCCAGCGGTCCACCACCATCCGTGGCAGTTACGAAAACCGTATAGACCCCCGTATCACTCTCAAGCAACGATCCAAAATCAAAAGACAAATCATCATTATTATCAATAGTAGCCCATGACACACTCGCAGGCGATGCCGAACCTTGTCGCACCGCAACACCATAAGCAAAGGTATCACCCACATCTACATCACTAAACACACTAGAAAGATCGATAGTTTGCGAAGTCCCTATTTTAAAACTCTGATTTGCAATAGGTGTAGAAACTGCAGGTCTCTCATTAATATCATTAACAGTGATATTAACCGTCGCCGTAGCAGCAACACCATTACTAACACTAGTATCAACAGCACTAACAGTGAAACTAAAGGAAGATGTTGTTTCATGATCAACACCATTACCTGTATAAGAAATCTCTCCCGTGCTTGCATCAATAGAAAACGGCACGGATGAGTCAGCAATAGAATAAGCAATCATTGCCCCAGCATCAGCATCTGTTGCAGAGACTGCATATGTTGGACTTGCCATAAAATCTGTATTTTCATCCAATGTGAAACTGTAAGTTGCATCATCAAAAGCAACACTAGATTCATCCACATCGTTCACAGTCAGGGTGACTGCTTGCTTTGTTTCAACACCATTAGATGTCGCAATTACATTGAACACATGACTTGTAGAAGTCTCAGCATCAAAACCTACACCCGCATAACTCAAAATACCTGTATCTCCCGCAATAGAGAATCCTGCAGGTGCATCTGTGTCTAAACTATACGTGACCGTATTATTAGTACCATCAGCATCTGTCGCTGCAAATGCCGGTGTAAACGTTTCTGCCGTATCATTTTCATCAATGCTTAATGACACAGGAGATGTACTAGTAAATACCGGGGCATTTTCATCAACATCATTCACATTCAATGTAATTGTATGCCTGCCCGTCTGACCATTAGCAGTCGCAATCAGGTCAAACGTAACACTTGTAGTGGTCTCAGCATCAAGACCTGATACATTTGAGTAACTCAAAACACCACTTGTATTCCCAATAGACAAACCAGAAGGCGCTGTGCCAGACAGAGTATACCGAATCGTACCGTGATTATAATCAGCATCTGTAGCGGTAAAAGTACCGAAATCTGCACTAGTCTGGTTTTCATCAATGCTTAAACTACTAACCGCATTAGATGCAAACGCAGGGTCGAACTCATCCTTTTGAACAACAGTCAATATTACATTCCTTGAAACAAATTGCCCAGCAGAAACCCCAGGAACTGCATTAGACGTAGCCGTCACAGAAAATGTATAAGTACGTATAGCACCAGCAACATCCTGATCCAATTCAACACCACTATAACTAGCCTCACCCGTAGCAGAATCAATTGTCAAACCCGTCAAAGCAGTAGAAATACTATAGACAATAGTATTATTAGTAGCATCAGCATCCGTAGCCCTAAGATTGATAGCGAACGTCTTACTTGTCGCATCTTCGTCTATAGTCATACCAAGAGAAGGTATAGTATAATCCTGTGTATTCGTAAATACCGGGGCATTATCATCAACATCATTCACATTCAATGTCACAGCTCTTGTCACAGCTGCACCCGCAGAGGTAGCAACCAGATCAAAAGCATATGTCGCCGCAGCTTCCCTATCAAGCCCAGAGCCTGTATAAGTTACCTCACCTGTGTCTGCATCAATAGCAAGATCTGTAAGCGTACTATTCTCCAGAGTATAGACAATACTTGAAGTAGCATCACCATCTATTGCTTCCGCTGTCATAAGAGAAACAGCCGTCGTACTACCATCAAGATTTTCATCAATGTTTAAAGCATCAGTCGCATCCCTCGTTGCCTGAGAGAAGACAACGCCATGTTCATCAATATCATTCACCGTAATTCTTACGTCTGAAATTATTTGAGAGCCCCCCGCCACTGCTTGAACCCTCACAACAATAACCCCATCCGCAGGAAGAGCTTCACGATCAATCCCCACACCATCATAACTAAACGCACCAGCAGACGTTATTTGAAAACCAGCAGGAACCTCAGTAGCACCCGGAGCCACAACAAGAGAAAGAGTCACCGTGTCACCATCAGCATCTGTAACCTCAATTGTACCAAAATCCCCAGCAACAGCATTCTCGTCTATAGAAAAGTTATAAGGTGCACTAACAAATACAGGGCTCGCATCATTACTCACGCTTAAAACAAAACTATCTGTCACACTAAACGATCCATCAGTAGCCGTAACCTCAACTGCATACGCACCCTCATCAATCGTAGTCAATGATAACGTATCAATACTCAAAACACCCGCAGAACTGATTGTAAACACAGGGTCATTCCCCGAACCAGAAGTTCTAACTGCAGTAACAGTATAAGTAAGCACCGCACCATCATCCTCATCACTAAACACAGCTGTAAGATCAATAGTATCCGAAACCCCTGTTTTGATGTTCCGAGGTCCAATTGAGTCAAAAACCACAGGAGCCTCATTAAGGTCACTGACAGCTATATTAACCGTCGCCGTAGCAGTGAAACTAGTACTAACACTATTATCAATCGCATTCACAGTGAAACTAAAAGAAGATGTTGTTTCATGATCAACACCATTACCTGTATAAGAAATCTCTCCTGTACTGCTATCAATAGAAAACGGCACGGATGAGTCAGCAATAGAATAAGCAATCATTGCCCCAGCATCAGCATCTGTTGCAGAGACTGCATATGTTGGACTTGCCATAAAATCTGTATTTTCATCCAATGTGAAACTGTAAGTTGCATCATCAAAAGCAACACTAGATTCATCCACATCGTTCACAGTCAGGGTGACTGCTTGCTTTGTTTCAACACCATTAGATGTCGCAATTACATTGAACACATGACTTGTAGAAGTCTCAGCATCAAAACCTACACCCGCATAACTCAAAATACCTGTATCTCCCGCAATAGAGAATCCTGCAGGTGCATCTGTGTCTAAACTATACGTGACCGTATTATTAGTACCATCAGCATCTGTCGCTGCAAATGCCGGTGTAAACGTTTCTGCCGTATCATTTTCATCAATGCTTAATGACACAGGAGATGTACCCGTAAATACCGGGGCATTATCATCAACATCACCCACATTCAATGTCACAGTTCTTGTCACAGTTTTACTCCCAGAGGTAGCAACCACATCGAAGCTATATGTTGCCGTAGTTTCCCTATCAAGCCCAGAGCCTGTATAAGTTAAAGCACCTGTGTTCGCATCAATAGAAAGATCTGCAAGCGCATTATTATCCAGAGCATAAGTAATACTTGCATCAGCATCACCATCCGTTGCCTCCAATGTCATAAGAGGAACAGCCGTCGTACTACCATCAAGATTTTCATCAATACTTAAATTATTCAACGCACTTAATGTTGTCTGAGTAAAGACGACATCAAACTCATCAACATCTGTAATTGTAATTTCTATATCTTGAAAAACAGTCGCCCCAT
>CAYMEP010000059.1:0-6567 GCA_964389695.1 uncultured Rhodobiaceae bacterium
CACTTGACCAACATAAAGCTTTATGTTGCTATTCATGGGGGAGAATGAAAATGACACAGGACGAAATCGCTAATTTAGCATATCTCAAAGATCATGTAGCTCAAGATATAAAAAAAACTTCGTTTGAAGACATTGCAACAGCAATATCTAAGATGGTAGAAGCCAGTGGAGCACAGGAAGAAGATATAGAAGAAAATGTAGAAACAGCAGACAGGGATAAACCAATAGAAGTGTGGGCTATGGAAAAAATCCTTGAAGGAAATGTAGGCATGAAACAAGAACGAAGAACTGTATTAGAGGTTTTGGTGTTAGAAGCTATGGAGCCTATATTACAGAGATGGGCGGAAGAAAATATGTCAGGAATTATGCGTGCATATATAGATGATAACCGAAAAATCATTTTATCAAAATAGTCATATGAAAAGTTTAGACAAAATTTATCAACCTGAGCAGATTGAAAAACGGTTGTACCACCTTTGGGAAACAAAAGGAGCCTTTGAGGCAGGACAAAAACCTGAAGCAGAAGCGTATACAATTGTGATTCCTCCTCCTAATGTTACTGGTAGCCTTCATATGGGGCATGCACTAAATAATACATTGCAAGATATATTGTGTCGTTTTGAGCGTTTAAGAGGAAGGGATGTTCTGTGGCAAGTGGGGACAGATCATGCTGGAATTGCAACGCAGATGGTTGTCGAAAGACAATTAGAAGCAGAAAACATATCACGTAGAGATATAGGAAGAGATGCCTTCTTAAAGCGTGTGTGGCAATGGAAAAAAGAAAGTGGCACAACAATTACAAAACAGCTACGTCGACTCGGAGCAAGTTGTGATTGGAGTACAGAACGATTTACAATGGATGAAGGGTTATCAGAAGCTGTCATCAAAGTATTTGTAGAGCTTTATGAAAAAGGACTCATTTATAGAGATAAACGACTTGTTAATTGGGACCCTGTGCTCCTAACCGCTGTGTCAGATCTAGAAGTTATTTCAAAAGAAGAACAAGGATATCTATGGCACTTTAAGTACCCTCTTGCCGAAGATGAAACAAAAACAGTTACCGTGGCGACGACAAGACCAGAAACTCTCTTGGGAGATACAGCGATTGCTGTGAATCCAAATGATGAACGCTATCAAAATTTAATTGGTCAATATGTGAAATTGCCATTGGTCGGCAGATTAATTCCAATTGTTGCCGATGAATATGCAGATCCAGAACAAGGGTCAGGAGCAGTGAAAATTACACCAGCACATGATTTTAATGATTTTGAAGTTGGAAAACGTCATGATTTAATGGCTATTAATGTGTTAGATGAACGAGGACAAATTGATTTACAAGACAGTGAGCATTTTGAGTCAATGGATTGTGAAGAATGGCAAGGCTTAGATAGGTTTAAAGCACGTCAAAATGTAATTGAAAAAATGAAAGCACTAGGGTTGCTCGCTGAGGTACAAGAACATATACATGCTGTTCCTTATGGTGATCGTTCCGGAGTTATCATTGAGCCCCGCTTGACAGACCAATGGTATGTGAATGCTCATACATTGGCACAGCCAGCGATTGAAGCCGTTAAAAAAGGTGACATGAAATTTGTGCCAAGTAATTGGGACAAAACCTATTTTGAATGGATGAATAATATTCAACCTTGGTGTATTTCACGACAATTATGGTGGGGGCATCAGATCCCAGCATGGTATGATGAAGATGGACAGGTCTATGTAGCTTATACCCAAGAAGAAGCAGAAAAAAAAGCTGGAGGAAAACGACTCACACGTGATGAAGATGTTTTAGATACATGGTTTTCATCCGCATTATGGCCTTTTTCAACTTTGGGATGGCCTCAAGAGACAGAAAAACTAAAACGGCACTATAAGACAGATGTCTTGGTGACAGGGTTTGATATTATTTTCTTTTGGGTTGCTAGAATGATGATGATGGGACTAGAGTTTCAAAAAGAAGTTCCATTTCATACAGTTTATATTCATGCATTGGTGCGTGATGAAAATGGCGCCAAAATGTCTAAATCTAAAGGGAATGTAGTGGATCCTTTAGAGTTAATTGAGGCGTATGGTGCGGATGCTTTACGCTTTACTTTATCTTCTATGGCGGCACAAGGGCGAGATGTTAAGTTAGCCAATTCTCGAGTGGAAGGTTATAGAAATTTTGGTACAAAATTATGGAATGCTGCACGATTTGCCCAAATGAATAATTGTTTTCAAGAGGAAGATTTGCAATTAAGCGATATAGACAATTTCACGCCTTTAAATCGTTGGATTATTAGTGAAGTGATACGGGCAGAGAAATCTATTCGGCAAGCATTAGAGGCTTATCGTTTTAATGATGCTTCACATGCGGTGTATCATTTTATTTGGACTCGCTTTTGTGATTGGTATGTTGAGTTGGCTAAACCACTTTTACAAAGTGATAAAATAGAAGAGGCAGAACAAACACGAGAAACAAAACAAGTGACAAAATGGGTGTTGAAACAATCTTTGATTTTGTTGCATCCTTTTATGCCTTTTGTGACAGAAGAGTTATGGCAAGAGTTATTTTCAAACCAAACTTTCTTAATGCAAAATGATTGGGTTCAGCTAAACGAAAACTTGATTAACCAAGAGGCTGATGAAAGCATCAATTGGCTTATTAAACTGATTACAGACATTAGGTCTGTCCGATCTGAAATGAATGTGCCAGCCTCTGCAAAAATTAACATTGGCGTTTTTGGAGCAAATACACAAACACAAAAACGTATTGAAATATATGATACAATTTTGAAACGTCTTGCACGATTAGAACAGATTCATATTGTTGATACCCTTCCAGAAAAAGCGATTCAAATTGTTGTCGAAGAGGCTCATTTCTTTTTACAATTGGAAGGCGTTATTGACTTTGAAGCAGAGTGTCAACGTTTGGAAAAAGCATTAGCAAAGATTGATCAAGATATAATAAAAATAACAGCAAAACTAGAAAATAAATCTTTCTTGGAAAAAGCTCCTGAAGCCGTTATCGAAGAAAATAAAAACCGTCTAAAAGAACAAAAAGAATTGCGTGATAAAACGCAAGAATCTTTGGATAAAATTAAGTAAATACAATGCATTAAATCGTAAATATAAGGCAAAAGATTATGACAAAAATTGACAAATCAAAACTCCCTTCACGTCACGTTTCTGTTGGTGCAGAACGAGCTCCGCATCGTTCTTATTACTATGCTATGGGCATGACAGAAGAAGAAATTCAACAACCTTTTGTCGGTGTGGTTTCATGTTGGAATGAAGCTGCTCCTTGTAATATTGCACTGATGCGTCAAGCACAAGCAGTCAAGGCTGGTGTCAAAGATGCCAAGGGAACACCTCGTGAATTTTGTACAATTTCAGTGACAGATGGAATCGCTATGGGACATGAGGGTATGAAGTCTTCATTGGTGTCCAGAGATGTGATTGCCGATAGTGTGGAACTTACAATGAGAGGACATTGTTATGATGCTCTTGTCGGTTTGGCTGGTTGTGATAAATCACTCCCCGGATTGATGATGGCGATGTTACGGTTAAATGTTCCTAGTGTGTTTATGTATGGTGGGTCAATTATGCCAGGACGGCATAAAGGAAAAGATATCACTGTGTTGGATGTTTTTGAAGCCGTTGGAAAACATGCCGCAGGTAATTTGCCTGATGAAGAATTGTATGAATTAGAATGTGTTGCTTGTCCAAGTGCTGGTGCATGTGGCGGACAATTTACTGCCAATACAATGGCATGTGTTTCAGAAGCAATCGGATTGGCATTGCCTAACTCTGCAGGAGCGCCTGCACCTTATGAAAGTCGTGATGAATACGCCAAAGCCTCTGGGCAAGCTGTGATGGACTTAATTGCACGCAATATTCGTCCACGAGATATTGTCACGAGAAAAGCTTTAGAAAATGCTGCAACAGTTGTTGCTGCGACAGGTGGGTCAACGAATGGTGGATTACATTTGCCTGCGATGGCGCATGAAGTCGGGATTGATTTTGATTTGATGGAAGTGGCTGAAATTTTTAAGAAGACTCCTTATATTGCCGACTTAAAACCTGGTGGGCAGTATGTTGCCAAAGATATGTATGAAGCTGGTGGAGTGCCGATGCTTCTTAAAACTTTGCTAGAGGGAGGGTATTTACACGGTGACTGTTTGACTGTGACGGGTAAAACTCTTGCAGAAAATTTAGAAGACATTACTTTTAATCCTGAACAAAAAGTGATTTATCCTGTCACCAATCCTTTGTCGCCAACAGGGGGCGTTGTCGGATTAAAAGGAACGCTTGCGCCTGACGGTGCAATTGTCAAAGTGGCTGGTATGGAAAAACTTAGATTCGAAGGTGCTGCACGTTGTTTTGATTGCGAAGAAGATGCGTTCGAGGCCGTAAAAAAGAATGATTATAAAGAAGGAGATGTGATTGTTATTCGTTATGAAGGTCCTAAAGGGGGGCCTGGAATGCGTGAAATGCTATCTACGACGGCGGCAATTTACGGGCAGGGGAATGGCGATAAGGTGGCTCTGATTACAGATGGACGTTTCTCGGGAGCAACAAGAGGATTCTGTATTGGGCATGTAGGTCCTGAAGCAGCAGAGGGAGGTCCGATTGCTCTGATAGAAGATGGTGATATGATTGTCATAGATGCTGAAACGGGTGTGATTGATTTGCAGGTATCAGATGAGATTTTACAGGCTCGTAAGGCAAAATGGGTTTGCCCTGAAAGTGATTTTACCTCCGGGACGTTATGGAAATACAAACAGACAGTCGGGGCAGCTCATAAGGGAGCGGTGACTCACCCTGGAGGCAAAGCAGAAAAGCGTCAATTCGCTGATATTTAGGTCGCAAATTTTAGAGCTTAATTGAACATATAGGCGAGAGACGAAAAGATACACAAAATCGTGAAGTCTATATCAAAATTATCGTAATGCCCTCTACCAAGTGAATAATGGTTTAGGCTGTTTCATCAATAGTTCCAGCGTCGTAAGCTTGTCGTTTGCATGCCTCAACGCCACCTTCGGCGGATTGTTTTGTCGTATAGCCTTCGCTTTGACATAAAATTTCACCATTTTTTGCTTTCAAGTTCCAGTAATATTGATCATCTTTACCTTGAAAAACGGTGAAGTTTTTTAGCTCACTTGAATTATTCTTACAAGAATCAATGCCACCTTCAGCAGATTGTTTTGCCGTATATCCTTCACTATGGCAGAGGATTTCACCATTAGAGGCTCTAAAACGCCAATAATATTGGCCGTCCTTACCTTGAAAAATCATAAATTTTGACATTTGATTGTCTCCTAATAATTTGAGCTGTAAAATATTAACTCATCATGGGTTCATTTACTTTAGATACTACAATCTCTATTTATAGAGTCAATTTGTAAAAGTTAATTTTATTTATTACAATTTGTAGGCTTAGTCTGTTTAGAGAGAGTCTTTGTAGGTTTGAGATAAAAAGGCACAGGTCGAGGCACAAATACTATAGATGTAGAGAGCTTCTGTTTCTGTGGGAGGTGTTTTATCATTAGCGTGACGAGCTTTTTCAGAAGCATAGCCATAGAGCCCTTCTAATCCTTTTTTAAGAGACGAGGTTAGGTCATGCGTATTTTTTAATTCTTTTAAGGCATCACCTAAGGTAGATTTTTCTGTAATTTTATTTGCGATGTATTCTACGGCTTGAATGCTTTGACTTACAGCTATCTCATATTTATTTTCATTGAGTGCATCACTAGCCTCACGCATATGCCCTATTGGTTTTGTCATATTATTTTCTGCTAGTATTGTAAGATTCTTCGCAACGGAGTCTCCCATCTCAGCATTTGAATTGTAAATAATGCAAACAGGTTCAGCCGAATCGTCAATTTCATAAGCAGAGGGGAACTCATCAAAAGCATTTTTGATGCCTTGAGCTAGGGTACTGCTAGGGATTTTTCTTAAAACAAATTCTAAAAAAGTGATTAGTACAAATGCGTCCTTATTATAACAAATCTCATCTTTACAAAAACTGGTGTATTCTGCCACTCCTAAGACCCCATTTTGGGAGTATTGAAAAGCGTATGATACATCATGTGGTTTTTCTAAAAAATAAAGCTCATATGAAGCTACAATCTTGGCATCGTCTTTTTTTGCAGAAAAAAGCAATCGCCAAATTTCATTTCTGAAGGGTTTTGATAAATTTTTTTTTGTAAAGATTCGGTAAGTCTCTATATCCGTTCCTAACATCAAAAGGCTGGGTTCTATCCATCTTAGCCTCTACCAATGACACGCCTGCCGAATCGGTTGTATTGCTTTTTCTAAACCATCAAGTTCAAAATTTGCCGTAATCTGTGAAGAGTCATATGAGACTGTTTTGATCATGAGGGTTTTTACTGGTATCATTTGTTTGATAAACGCTATTGGATTAGGTAGAAGACTTGTTAAACCATCGCTTGTTATGTTCCATTTAGCCGTTTTATAAACATTTTGTCCTAGTTTTATTTTGACGTTGCCAGGATGATTTTGACCTAAATAGTTTCCCCACCAGATGATTTTCATATTAGTTTTATGTGCAATGCAACCTATGAT
>CAYMEP010000060.1:0-6566 GCA_964389695.1 uncultured Rhodobiaceae bacterium
TTACTTGTTGCATGTTGCATTAATGCTACAGAAAAGTCTTCTTTTAAAATACCAAACTTTCTTTTACCACCATTCATGAAGAACCATGGGAATTATATTGCGAGCCTTGGTAATGTGACACGTTGGCTAGGTGCAGAAGCAGAACGTTTAGGAGTAGAAATTTACCCTGGGTTTGCGGCAGCAGAGTTATTATTTAATGAAAATGGTGCTGTATGTGGAGTCGCTACGGGAGATATGGGTATCTCTAAAGAAAAAAAGAAAAAAGATAACTGGATGTCTGGTATGTCCCTTCTCGCAAAATATACGTTCTTGGCAGAAGGTGTACGTGGGTCTCTTTCAAAAGCAGCGATTGATAAGTTTGATTTAGATAAAGAAAGTGATTTCCAGAAGTATGGTCTTGGAATTAAAGAATTATGGAAAATTAACCCTAAAAAGTTCCGTTCAGGTTATGTTCAGCATACATTAGGTTGGCCTTTGGATAATCAGACTGGAGGAGGTTCGTTTTTGTACCATTTCGGTGATGAGTTTGTATCAATAGGGTTTGTAACACATTTAAATTATAAAAATCCTTATTTGTCACCTTATGATGAATTTCAGAAATTTAAAATGCATCCTGAGATTCGCTCGGTGTTAGAAGATGGAAAACGTATTTCCTATGGTGCAAGGGCTATTAGTGAAGGGGGATGGCAATCTGTCCCAAAACTAACATTTGCAGGAGGTGCGTTACTAGGATGTGCGGCAGGTTTTGTAAATGTACCACGAATTAAAGGGTCTCATAATGCTATAGAAAGTGGTGTTTTAGCTGCACAGGCAGCCTTTGCTGCTTTGCAAAATGATAAGGCTTATGATGAATTAACGGATTATCAAGAGCAATATCAAAAATCAGAAATTGCTAAGGAACTAAAGATTGTACGAAATGTTAAACCATTATTGTCTCGTTTTGGAACTATGTTTGGTATGATGATTGCTGGGATAGATATGTGGATGAGGGCTTTAAAAATTGGTTTGCCATTTACATTGAAGCATAAAGAACCAGATTATGCGACATTAAAAAAAGCGTCTGAAAGTAAAGAAATTATTTATCCAAAGCCAGATAATATTGTATCTTTTGATAAACTTTCTTCGGTGTTTTTGTCTTCGACTAATCATGAAGAAGATCAACCAGCACATCTTACACTCAAAGATGAGACTGTTCCTATACAGGTGAATTTACCACAATATGCAGAACCTGCACAAAGATATTGTCCAGCTGGGGTTTATGAAATTGTAAACAATGAAAAGGACGGTCAAGAAGTGTTACAAATAAATGCGCAAAATTGTGTGCATTGTAAAACTTGTGATATTAAGTGTCCTAGCCAAAATATTAATTGGGTTGTTCCTGAAGGAGGTGGAGGGCCTAATTATCCTAATATGTAATGTCTACTCCACTTTACGAAAATTAAAGGAATATATTGGATAATTGATATATTATGAAAAAAGAGACTTATATAAAACGACTGATATATTTTCTAATTGCTGGGTTCATTTTTGTTTTGGGCTATCAATGGGTTGCGTCTAGGTGGGTTCGTGAAATTAAAGTGCAGATTATTGAGAAATCTTTATCGAGTAATATTTTAATTTCCCAGGCAGCTAGAAAAATGCAGGATTTACCAATATTAATTCATTCTTTAGAAAAAGTTTATCAATATGATAAAAACAATACTTTTTCTAGACAAAGGTTATTTGAGGCTTATCTCCATAATGGAAATATATCAGAGGCTTATTCTTTATCAAAGTCTGTCTTAAAAACCTCAGAAAAGGATCGCTATGCTCGTTTACTGGGTATTCTGTTTTCTTTTCGCCAAGAGAATTTTATTGATGTTATGAAACATCTGAGTCATATGGAAAACACAAAATTTAACCATTTCTTGCAAGGACTTGTCATGATGTGGGCAAACTTTGGAAAAGGTCAAAACTATGAAGCATTAGAATGGGCTTCTTGGCTTGAGAAATACCCTTCATTTCCATTTCTTACTTCTTATAATATTGCCTTGTTACGTAGCCAAGTGGGTGATTATGTCGGTGCAGAACGTGCTTATAGGAAGGCGGCGAAGATTAAAGAACAGATCACAGAAGAGTTTTTAACTGATTATGCACAACTGTTACATGTACAAGGAAAAACAAAAATAGCATTTGATTTATTGCAATCGTATAAATCAAATATGAATCCAGAGATTATCAATAAAGGTGTAGATGCTTTAAAAACTCCTGCTATACTTGTACCAATCACGGCTTCGCAAGGGTTGGCATTTAGTTTAATGGGTGTTTCCAGGCAATTAAGTCAGAATTTAAATTCAAAAATACCTTTATTATATCTGCATTTTTCGTCAATTTTAATTGATAGTACGCCGAGGCTTTCCTTTTTGTTAGGTGAAGTATATGCGAAGGAACATAGTATATCTCAGGCAAAACAGTATTTTAATAAAGTACCTAAATCATCTTGTTATTATGAAGTATCTCAAATTGGTTTGTCATATCTTTATAGTCAAGAGAATAACTTTTCACGAGCAACCCAGATTTTGGAATCGTTGCCACATAAAACATATCGTGGTGATATACGTCTTGCGCAACTTTATGAACATGCAGGGTTGTTACAAAAGTCAAAAGAACTTTTTGAACATTTGATTCATGAATATGAAATAAAAGATCAGCAAGATGAAGAAAAATGGAAATTGTATTTTTCGTATGCACTGGTTTTAGAAAAATTGAACAATAATACAGAAAAAGAAGAGGTTTTATTAAAAGCTTTGTCACGTTTTAAAGATCAAGCAATTATATTAAATTATTTAGGTTATAGCTGGGTGGATAAAGGGGTACGTTTAAAAGAAGCAATGGATATGATACAACGAGCTGTTGTCATAGAGCCTAGAAATGTATCTTTTATAGATAGTCTTGGTTGGGGTTATTATAAATTAGGTGATTATAAGCATGCAGTTTTCTTTTTAGAAAGAGCGATAGAAATGGATCCTAATAATATAGAGATTATTAATCATTTAGGCGATGCGTTGTGGAAGATTGGTAGGCAGGTCGAAGCTCGTTATCAATGGAAAAGGGCTTTGTATCAAAAGATACAGAGTGATTTACGTCACCAGATACAGTACAAAATTGATTATGGGCTGTCTCTAAAAAATCCAAGGACTTAAAGTGCAAGAATTCTTTGATACAGAAACCGCTTATGCTAAAATAAATTTAACTCTTAATATTTGTGGAAAACGGGAAGACGGTTTTCATGATTTGCAAAGTTTTGTAGCCTTCTCAGAGTTTGGAGATATCATAAAAGTAAAAGATGCTCAGTGTTTATCTTTAGAATTATCTGGTGAGTTTGGGTCATTTCTACAGAACTCAGACGCTAATATAATTTTACAGGCCGCGCATTTATTGCGTCAAAAGGCACAAATAAAAACAGGGGCTTGTATTTCATCTGAGAAAAACATACCAATTATGGCGGGTCTTGGTGGGGGATCAGCAGATGCGGCTGCAACATTGAGATTGCTTAACCGTTTTTGGAAATTAAATTGGACATTAGAAGACTTGAAACCTCTGGCGGTAGAGTTGGGGTCAGATGTTTTGGCATGTCTTTATGCAGAAATGGGGTATATGACATGGCGTGGTGATAAATTTATGCCTGTTGAAAAACTCAACGATAAAATTTGGGTGTTATTAACGAATCCTCATAAATGCATTTCTACACAACAAGTATTCACAAAAATGAAAGAACCTTTTTCTTCACAACAAGCCATTCCTCATTGTGAAGATTCTAAAAGTTTATTTACTTATATGAAACAACAAGGGAATGATTTAACGATGATTGCAATTGATCAATGTAAAGAAATTATGACGTTATTATCTTTCTTTAAGGATGTTCCTTCTTCTTTATCGGGAAGTGGTGCAAGTGTTTTTGCGCTTTATGAAAATGAACAAGAAGTGAATGAGGCGCATAAAGAATTCAAAGCGGCTTATCCAGATTACTGGTCAGTTGTTTCAGTTTTAAAAAATTAAGCCTGACGGGTGAGACAAAAATCAGCAATGTCTGCTAGTATATCGCGATATTGGTTGTTAGGTAAATAATTTAAGGCTTGTTTTGCTTGATTTATAGAGGAAGTCGCTTCTTTTGTACAATATTCGAGGGATTTGTGTTTGTTCATTAAGGTAATTGCATGTTCTAAATCATTTTCATTCTGATTTAGATCTTTAATGACTCGTTCCCAAAATTGTTTTTCTTCATGATTTGCATGTTGGTAAGCATGGATAATCGGTAGAGTGATTTTACCTTCTTTAAAGTCATTCCCTTTATCTTTGCCTATGAGGGTTGTATTTGTATAATCGATTATATCATCTATTAGTTGAAATGCTTTTCCTAAATGCATTCCATAATTGTTTAAATGAGTGCCAATGGTTTCTTCTTGTTGTATAAGAATACCGCCCATTTGTGTGGCTGCGGAAAATAATATGGCTGTTTTAGAGGTAATAATTTTATGATATATCTCTATGCTCATATCAAGATTATTAATCATAGAGAGTTGTAATATTTCTCCTTCTGCAATGATCCCTGAAGCAGAAGATAAGACTTCTAATGCCACTTGGTTGTTTGTAGATACCATCATTTGGAAGGCTTTACCTAATAAGAAGTCACCAACCAAAATACTATTGGCATTTCCCCATTTCATTCTAACGGTTGGTTGTTTACGTCTTTTGTGACTATCATCAACAACATCATCATGTAATAATGTTGCTATATGCATTAATTCTATGGCAGCAGCGAGAGTAATGTGATGTGAACCTTGATAATCACATAAATGACAGCTGGTGAGTGTGAGTAATGGACGTAAACGCTTTCCACCTGACTGTATAATATAACGACTTACATCTGGAATTACTTGTATAGGAGAGATGATTTGTTGATCAATAAATTCATCAACCCGTTGCATGTCTTCGGAGAGTAATGAATGTAGCTTTTCTAACGGAGAGGGTGTTTTATTTTCCATAATGGATTATATATATAATTCTTCCGGGTCATAGTTAAAAAAGAAATTTTAAAAGAAAATTTGTAAAATGCATAAATTGGATGAAGCATATAGTATAGACGGTTTTTTAGGAAAGAACCTAAAAATCAAACAATTGAAAAAAGGATACCGTGCGGGTGTTGATGCTGTATTATTAGCGGCTTGTGTTCCTGCAAAAGTAGAAGAATCTTGTTTAGAGTTAGGGTCTGGAGTAGGGGTAGCATCACTTTGTTTAGCAAAACGGGTGAAGAATATTGATGTGACAGGGGTAGAGTTATTGCCTGAAATAGTAGCATTAGCGGCAGAGAATGCACGAAATAATATGTTGGATAGTACTGTACAGTTTATTCAGCAAGATATTGCAACTACTTTTCAAGAATGGGGTTACCTTAAACCATCTTCGATGGCGCATGTTTTTGCTAATCCTCCTTTTTTCCAGCAAGATAAAGTGATGTTTCCTGAACATAAATATAAACAATGTGCGCATATTGGAGCGGAAGAATTATTAGAAATATGGGTGCGTCGTGCTGTGACTTTAGTTAAATCTAAGGGGAGTGTGACCTTTATTCATCTTCCGAGTGCTTTGCCACAATTGCTTGCTGCTTTTTCTGGTCGTTTGGGTGCGATACAAATATTACCTTTTGTTGCTTATAAAGGTGAAAATGTACATAAAATTGTGATAAGAGGTATTCGTGATAGTCATGCTGATTTAAGAATTCTATCACCCGTAGTGATGCATCAAGATGATGGAACATATATGCCGAATATAGAACGTGTTTTAAGAGATGGTGAAATGCTTGATTTTTCATCCTGTAAGCATTAGATTGTGCTGAAATAAAAGGGACCATATGACCTGTTTGCAAAACTTAATATTGAAATTACAAAATTATTGGGCAGAGCAAGGTTGTGTCCTTTTGCAACCTTATGATATGGAAATGGGTGCTGGTACGTTTCACCCTGCTACTTTACTGCGAGCTTTGGGAGATGAGGCATGGAAAGCAGCGTATGTTCAGCCTTGTCGTCGTCCGTCTGATGGGCGTTACGGAGAAAATCCGAATCGTTTGCAACATTATTATCAGTTTCAAGTGATACTGAAACCCTCGCCTGATGATATCCAGGAATTATATTTAGACAGCTTAAAACTTTTGGGTATTGATTTTACCAAGCATGATATTCGTTTTGTTGAAGATGATTGGGAGTCGCCAACATTGGGAGCATGGGGCTTAGGGTGGGAAGTCTGGTGTGATGGCATGGAAGTTTCGCAATTTACATATTTCCAGCAAGTGGGCGGTATTGATGTTGAAGTCGTCTCTGGTGAATTGACCTATGGTTTGGAACGTCTAGCGATGTATGTGCAGGGCGTGGATAATGTCTTTGATTTGCAATATAGTCCCGATAAAAAATATCGTGAGGTGTTTCATCGTAATGAAGTCGAATTTTCACAATTTAATTTTGAACATGCCGATACAGAAATGTTAAAGAAGCATTTTGGAGATGCACAAATTCAATGTAAAAATCTCGTTG
>CAYMEP010000061.1:0-6507 GCA_964389695.1 uncultured Rhodobiaceae bacterium
GTCCTGCAGTTTGACCACGCATACGGCTTCACATGGACAGGAAATTACGTATTTGACCTGCGACCTGTGGGCGATGTCTTAAAGGACATGCTAGTCAAACGTGACGCATATCTAGAGGCATACAAAACGGGCAAATTACCCCCCCGTGTGACGCCAGAACTAGACGCAGGCGGACACATCAGGCGAAGTTATGGGAATAAGTTTTTTGACAAAGACTATGGACACCCTCTGCGGATCAACTGGAAATGTGACTGGTGCGCATACGAGCATTTGTGTATGACCGACAATCCAAAGACTGGCATGCGTGATCCATCTGACTGGGAGATTCTGCCTAAAAGTCAGCGTCAGATAAATATACTTCAAGGTGCTAAAGGTAATCATGGCAAAAAGGAATAGCGTCATAAAAAAGACATGTCAGGTCTGCGGTCAAATATTCGATGGCAAAGCAAACAGCAAATTCTGCCCACTGCATAAGAGCCGCGCACATCTAAACCAAATAAAGGCCGCTAACGAATACTACAAAACTAAAGGTCATAAACGCCGTGTTGAAATGAGACAGGCCGCAAAGGAAAATCTAAAATGACCGAGACAGAAGACGAAGTAAAAAGTGACGCTGAAATCATAGGCAATCTCATAACACAGATGGATAGTCTAGAGACGACACGTGCAAAGATAATTCTAAAGGCCGCAAACAAACTAGCAGACTCTGGCAAGTACGAAGACACGACGATCATCTCTAGCCGTCTCAAACGTATTTGGACTACTATCTCAAAGTCCACGATCGACAAAGCACTACCTGACATGTATAAGCGCAAGTACGAGCAAAAGGCAGACATCGGCGACGCACCTCGAAGTCTGGTGCAAGAGGTGCTAGCACGCATAGATGACCTTGACGCCACGTTCCGTCAGCAAACCACGCAACTATTACGTCACTGCAAAGCAGACGATGACGTCGATAAAACTCTGACGGACCAACTACCTAAAACATTCAAAGAAATCAATTCCGATAAGTTTTGGAATCTAGTCAGAGATCAAAGCCGAATTATTACGGATATAGACGGACTGATAGAATACATCAAAGTAATGCAAGCGAACGCCGACTGGATCTTACAAGCCACAGATTATAGGATCAAACTAGACGCGTTTATCCGTTTGAGATTAAGAATGATGTCAGTATATGAAACGGTCGGCAGTCTTGCACGCATATTCCACATATCATCTAAATGGGCGCACGCGGCCAAAGAAGACGCCACTGTCGATGAAACGCTAAAAGCCTTACGTAATTGCCCAGAGTGCAAGTGTAATCTATCCGATATATTTAATACCACGCATGAATTCATAAAGTCTAATGGCAGAAAACCAAAACAACCAAAATAGCACCGACGACATCAACAAAAAAAGGTCTGAAGCGGATCTAAAACGCCGACAGGAAGAAGAGGCACGTAAGCAAAAAGAAGAAGAGACTCAAGCAAAACAAAAAGCAAAAGAAGAGGCTCAAGCAAAGGCAGAGCAAGAGCCAAGCGAAGACACAGGTCTAACAAAAAAACAAATCGCGGACGCTGAAAAACGACAGCACGAAGTCGCAAACAGACTAGAAAAACTAAACACAACACAAAAACTAGGCGGAACTATAACTGGCGATACATTATACGTTAGTATTGACGACAGTCTAGCGGCAATCGATATAGGCAGCTTCAGCTCAACACTAAAACTGGTCACGGACTATAACGCCAAAGGACATCTAACCATTCGGAACGGCAAGCAAACTCTAGTTATAACCGACTGTGACATTTAGGCATAAATTAATAAACCCTTTATTTTTTACTACAAATGCGACACAGTCTTACGTCCTGACGCCGCTTGGATTCGTCTCCAATAATGCGGCGTCAGGTTTATAATTACATCAATCAAATGATCAACGTGCATAAAATCCAGTGTCGCGATGACTCATGCGACACAATTTTTTACGCGGAATCCATCAAAACCAAATACTGCCCACGCCATCGCACACGTCACGCTAGATATGTACGCGGAAAGCGTGAATAGTATGCTTTATATTATAAAGCAATATTACATAACACATGGAGACGAACCAAATCCAAACCACGCGCGATGTCCGCGCAGGTCAGACGGGGCAAATTTTAGCAAGTCCTGCAAAAGATCAACAAATAGACATCTGCGATCTGTGCGCGGAACCGTTAGGAGATGATCCTTGCGGCGACGGACACATAGATACATGCGGCCGATGTGGCGATGAACACTGCACAAACATCGAATGCGATTATGTGCCAGCATGGCTTGGCGGTGCGCAATAATGGCAAAAGCAAGAAAACCCTCGACACAGAAAATACTTGACGACATAGTGAGGATCCACAAAAACATGGACTATCTGCCAGCACGACTTCTCAAAGAATTTCCGAATGGACTACCTGAAGTCTTAATGGGACTAAAGGGATCTGAAAAAGTGCGAGAGCAATCGGTATTAGAACTAGAAGAGACAGGGATCATAATTAAACAGACTGTCAGACACTGGTATGAAGACACAGACTACAATATGCCTATATGGAGATTATCTCCTGAAATAGCCGACACGATGTTAAGAATAAAAATGAGTGAGTCATCATGCAATCAATAATAGAGACTCTGGCAAAGGCAGACCTGACGGCAACATGTCGCAACTGCCGCAAGTCATTTACTCTGCACGAGGCTAATCTATACGAGGGATCAAACACGCCAGACATCGCAATCACAATACAAAACAAAATGGACGCTGACCTAATCGCCAGACAGGACGCCGTCGTTAAAGCCGTGACTAAAACCGACAGCACAGAAGACACATCGTACAAACTAACAGTGGCAAAAAACCTACGTGAGAAGATAGCACTCCATAAAGCGTTTAGTGGCAAAGCCAAAATATACGACGTACTGTCAAGTCCAATACATCTAATCTCTAGATCGCCTGATAATATAGCGTTCACACAGATAACATCAGCACAAAAACTAACACTGACGCCACAACTAAAACAGATCAAAGAATGTATAGCCGACGGTCACGTCCACGCGAGGTCATCAGAATGACAAAACTAAACGGCGCAGACCTGCTGTTATACTATCAGCAAATGAAGGACGCATGCTGTATATGCCCACACTGTCAAACACTACAACGTGTCAGTGATCTATACCTCGAAGCCGCACAGAACGGCAAGACCTGGTTAGATGACTACGAAGTACGCAAACAGCAAATAGAGCAAACCGAATCAAAGATGAATGAGAAAATACAAAAACTCAAAGCAGAGGCAACCAAAAAAGCACACGTTAGAGCTGACAAAGACATACAGCAAGCACTCGCAATCGGCAAGATGAATTACAAGGACGTACTGCCTATGACAAACATAGCCCGTTGTATAGAATTCAAAGGTCTATCCGAAGGACAAATAGAAGAAGTGACCTTATACGACTGTCCGCCAAGTATAGCCCACACGATCAATAACGGATCAGATGGCGTGAGATTCAAAACCGTGCGGCCAACTGTCGAAGACATAGAGGTCATGGAGCTGTAATAATTGCCAGGACCTCAAATATACAACGCACACGACAAACGCAAAGGCAGTCCGCCACAATTACACAACCAAACATCAGGAATGTGTGACGCAGGCGGACACGGCGAATGTGACGGCACTCTGCACGGACGTGCGCCAGACGCTGACAATCCTAAATCAATATGCAGATGTGAATGTCACGGCCACGTCAAACCACAAAAAACACTAAACGCATTAGCCTGCAAGATGTGTGATCATATCTGTGCGCCACTATCAGAGAGTGACGTCTGGTGGACAAAACTAGGAATCTGTCCATGCTGTATGACTCCAAAACTCGCAAAGCCGATCCGTGTCGATGGCGACTCTGTCACATCATCGATGATAATAGTGGCAAAAGAAAAATGCAGAGAGGCGAACGAGAAATGAGATCACTCTCTATGCCAAACCAAATCGCAGAAATAAAAGAAAGTCTTAAAGACCCTAAACTATCAGATGAAAAACGCATGTATGTCGAGGCTTCACTAAATACATCAATCGCATTCTTCAAGTTAGAAAAATCAGTCTCTAAAACACACTGTCGAATAGCGGAAATTATACTGTGGAATAACGACACACAGTATATCCTGCAGGACTGGCTATGTGGCAAACAAACTATACAAACCAAGATGACAACCGCACTATGTAAAATATTCAAGATAAAACGTATGTGGTATTACTCGCTTGACTCTATGCCGTCACAAATCGACAAACGCATACATCATCGTGCATTAAAAATAAAATACGAACTCGGACGACACATAATCAATCTGGGTAAACGCTGTACGCGAAGTGACGGTATATACGACTATGAGTCCTGACAGAATGAACCAGGTAAAAAAACCCATAGATGATCTATGCCGTAAACACAAACTCGAATCATCAGAGCCTATACGCCATCAAATCTATGACTCATACTATCTCCGTATAGAATGCTTGGACCGCAAAGACACATCAACATTCCGTCAAGCCCTCGACACACTGGCGAAAAAACTCAACCTAGAAATAGCGTACAAGTGGCCGTACATGGAGATAACAGCATGACTGATACATGCGAGTGCAAGCATAACCGCACTGACCACGAATCCAAATACGGCGACAGTTGGACTCCATGCGTTCACACAAACGATGACGGTAATTATGACTGCAACTGTAAGGGATTTAGACGTGTATAACATGGACGATAACAATCTCTGCACACTCTGCAGTAAGACTCCAACACGACCAGGTAAACAAACATGCCAAAAGTGCTATGACAATTTCAACACAGTAAAAGTCAGTCCGTACAGCACATCGCCAAGCAATAAATTAATACAGGAACGCGGACTGATCCGTTCATCTGCGATAGGCGACTGTATAGTATGCGGAACGTCAATAACTGGAAGACATCACAGTGCTAAATATTGCTCTGAAGACTGTCGCAACAAACGCTATGAGCATATTTGCGAGACGTGTGGAAAGACATTCTATCGGACGCGAATGTATGCTAGATTCTGCTCACACTCATGCTGTAATCGGAACGCGGCCTCACGCAAGAAACGTATCATCGGACCACTGGAGATGATAGAATGAGCCATAAGAATTTTGCAGGCTACATGTACGTACTAGCAAAAACATTCAAGTGCAATTTTAAAGATGGCGGCATATATTATACTGAACGTTCACTTGAGATATATCTCGAACGCAGTTTTGAAGATACAATAAACGGCACTGTCATAACTCAACCTCTTATCAAACATAAAGAAGGGATAAAATACGACAAGCCAAAAGATGGAAATAATCTTGACATATTGAGACAGGTGTATGCTGATTAAAATGTTTGGCGAAGTAATCCTGATACTTGCGGCGGCTCTGGGTATAGTGCAATTTATCCGATGGCAACAAAACGTCACAGCATTAAACGAACGTCTATGGCAGGAGAAATACAAATGAATAAAACAAAATGCAGACGATGGATCGCAATCCTGAAGGATTTTAAAATCGAGCCATACTCACATTACGACAAAAACAAAGGCGGTTTTTACATACGGTTTAAACATAAGAATAATGCGACATGGTCAATCATGGATTTATTGAATAGACCTGCCGTCGGATCAGACTGCGGTCTAATGATGGAGCATATAACAAACCTAGAGTATGAGATTAGAGACGTTGGGTGGTTAGATGATCCATATAAAATGACGTCAGATGTCCATCGCGCTGAATTGGCGGAGATGTCAAAGCCATGATAGAGCTGATCGAGTATGACTGTGAAAAACGCCGTAAGATCATAGATAGAAAAACGTTTGCCGATAACAGCGAAGAGGGTCAGTTTTGGAAGACCGTTCTGCAGGACATGGAGATAGAGTAATCATGCCAAACGTACACATCAGATCCATGCAAGCAAAAATCATACTGGACTCTATCCTGCCAGATATATGCTATAAAGCAGACCTGCCGTCTCTGACCGACTGGATCAGTCGAGACGGCAGACTCTGGGCAGAGCCGACAACACACGAAGGCAAATCACACGTAAACTCGATAAACCGCGCACTCAAATCTGTAAGCCAAAGATACAAGACTGAAGACATCGGTCTCTTGACCGATCCTATCACATGCGAGATGTCATGCCCTATAATGCGTGTCTGGCATAGTGGCGGTCCAAAGATAACATTTTACAACATATTCGGACCTGTGACGATGTGGCAACTAAAAACGCTTACAGCGATGAAGAATCACGATCCGTTTATAGTCCTGGTAGGACGTGACCATTCTCTAAAGTATGCCAGTTTTCACGTCAAACCTATGATGGCAGTCGATCTAACAGCACCAAAAAGCAAGATCAAAGCACAGATGACGGATTTATTATCACTAGGCGCACGCTTGGAAAATAGCGTCCATGCCTAAACATCTCACATGCACAGACGGCAGGCGTGCGCGTGGCCGACACTAT
>CAYMEP010000062.1:0-6460 GCA_964389695.1 uncultured Rhodobiaceae bacterium
AGCATATGAGGCGTAGCATTAGTTTTTAACAAAGACATTTTAATATTTTTTATTACTTTAACCCATTTTTTATATGAAAAATACGAATATATTTTTTTCTTTAAATGATCTATCTTCATAGTGCTAAATTTCTACTGCCTAGTTGGACAGCAGGTGTTTCTTTTAAATCTTCTGGTAAACTTTCGGGATCAAAACAATCTATTTTAAACCCTGCCATAGAAATAATTTTTGTACCAACATCTACTTCACCCGCAGAACGGTCAATAATACAACCAGCAGCAACAACACGCCCACCTGCTGCTTCAATAGCTAAAATTGCTTCTTTCGAAGATAGTCCTGTTGTAATAATATCTTCCATCATAATAACATTAACAGTACGGTTTTTTATAGGCTCTAATGCAAACCCTCTACGAAACTGAAACTGACCATCAACACGTTCTAAAAACATTGCTGGCACAGATAATTGTCTTCCCATCTCATAACCAACAATCACCCCACCCATAGCCGGGGACACAATATAATCTATCTCTTCTGTAATTTCTTCGCGTATTTTTATAGCCAACGCTTTACAAATTTTCTCAGCAATCTCCGGATACATAAACACTCTAGCAGTTTGCAAATAAAAACGAGAATGTTTTCCAGAAGATAAAATAAAATGCCCTTCCAATAAAGCATTGGCTCTCTTAAATTCCTGTAACACTAACTCTGAATTCATATCGCACCCTTTTTCTACAATCAAACAATAATACGTTTAATTTTATGAACTAGCCTACTTCCTTTAAAAGATTCGACAATACTATCTGCTTGTAATGCATCATATACATCTAAATCAACTGATAAACGACAAAAGTCATCATCTGCATGTGTTAATTCCAAATAGGCAATATTTATTCCCAATTTACTAGTCGTAGATGTAACCATCTCTAATGTTCCAATTTGATTGATAACAGTCATATCCAATCTTGTCCGATAATAACGTTTCTTTTCATTTTTTGTATCCCAAGTTAAATGAACCCACACTTCTGGTTGCGTTTCAAACTGTTCTAGGTCTGGTGCATGAGCAGGATAAATTGTCACACCTTCTTCTTGTGTTACAATACCAACAATCTTGTCTCCAGGCAAAGGAAAATGGTTATTAGCAATACTAATTTTTTGATCTTCTGACAAGCCAATGATTGGAAAAGGAACAAAACCAAGAGGTTCATTATCAATATGAGTTAAGAAATTCTTATCTTCATGATAGGGAAATAATTTTGTAAAAACATCTCTAGATTTCAACTTTCCACTTCCAACTTTGCTATAAATACTTTCTAAATTTTTACATTCAAATAGCAAGAATGCTTTGCCCAAATTTATATCATTTAGAACCTTATCATTTGCTTTAAAGAAAGTGTTCAACATTTCTTTTCCAACATTAACATGTTGTTCATAAATACGTTCTCGTAATTTATTTTTAATTGCCGCACGTGCTTTTCCTGTCACAACCAACTCTTCCCAAGATTGCTCAACACTCGGCTCATCAGAACGAATGATTTCCACTTCATACCCATTACGCAAAACTGTTCTCAAAGGCGTAGTTTTTTTATTAATTTTGGCACCTACACAATGATTTCCAAGCTCAGTATGTACTGCATAAGCAAAATCCAGCACCATAGCTCCACTAGGCAACGCAATCAATCTTCCTTTCGGAGTAAAACAAAATACACGGTCATGGAAAAGTTCCATTTTTGTATTTTCCATAAATTCTTCAGCAGAACTACCAAATTGTAATTTATGCACAATATCTTGCAACCATTGAAACGATTTCATATCTGCTACATTCATCACAAACCGTCCCTGTTGTTTATACAACCAATGAGCAGCAATACCATTTTCTGCCCATTCATGCATATTTCTTGTTTTAATTTGTATCTCGATACGTTTACGTTCTGAACCAATAATTGTTGTATGGATAGAACGATACTCGTTCAATTTTGGAACAGAAATATAGTCTTTGAAACAGCCAGGCACAATAGACCACTTTCTATGCACTGCCCCCAAAGCACGATAACAAGTCGTTTCTTCTTCAACGATTACACGAAATGCAAAAATATCTGATAATTGTTCTAATGAAACAGACTTATTCTGCATTTTACGCCATATAGAAAAAGGACGTTTTTGTCGTCCCTCAACCTGTGCATCAACTCCGTCTGCTACGAGAACATTATGAATATCATACGCAATGGTCTCTAGAGTATTTCCTTCATCTATTTGTAATAGTTCTAAACGTTCTATAATAAGGTTTCTTGCTTCTGGGTTCAGTACTTTAAAAGCTAAATCTTCTAATTCATCACGAAAAGATTGAATACCCATACGCCCTGCCAAAGGCGCATATACTTCTAAAGTTTCTGTTGCTATCCGTTTACGCTTTTCTTCAGATTTAATAAAATCTAACGTTCTCATATTATGTAAACGATCAGCCAACTTCACCAAAAGAACACGAATATCCTTTGCAACGGCAAGAAATAATTTTCTAAAATTTTCGGCTTGTTTATTTTGCTCTGGTTTCAATTCAAAGACTGAAAGTTTCGTAACACCTACAACTAATTGCTTAACCTCACCACCGAACAACTCAGAGATTTCTTCTTCTGTAGCATCAGTATCTTCTAAAGTATCATGTAATAACGCTGTCACAATTGTAGCAACATCTAATTTAAGATCTGTTAAAATTCCTGCCACAGCAACAGGGTGCAAAAAATATAAATCACCTGAAGCACGCCGTTGAGTACCATGTTTTTGTACAGCATAAACATAAGCACGATTCAGTATATCTTCATCTAAGTTAGGTGTATAAGCAGCAACACGATCAATAAGTTCAAATTGACGCATAGTAAACAATTACCTCATGTCGCAGTATTTTAAAATTTATTTTTTATTCGTGGATTCAATCTCTTGCAGTGACATTAGAATATCTGCCTCATTTTGTAACAATTGATAACTTTCTTTTTCCTGCTCATCATTTTCCACTCGAGGCTGTAAAGATTGAAGAAATGTTTCACGTAAATCTTCAGGAGATATTTTGCTTTCTGCCACTTCACGCAAAGCTATAACTGTATCCTTATCATTATCTCGTTCTACAAGACATTCTGCACCCATTCCAATCACTCTCGTTCTATGAGCAGAAAACAAAACCAATTCGAATCTATTATTTATTTTATCTACACAATCTTCTACTGTTACACGTGCCATAAATTTATCCCTCTAAATGTCCTCATCGCATCTTATATTGTTTTACATGTTTTACAAGCTTAATTAACATTTTTATGTGAGCTTACTCATTTGTATATATTGTTTTACAGGCAAAAAGTTATACAAAGTTTTAATACTTGCTCCTAAAATGGGATGCCGCCAGTTGGGCGCAATATCTATTAACGGTTTTAAGACAAAAGCCCTCGTCTCAATACCATAATGTGGAAGCTGTATATTTCCATATATTTTTTCACCACACCAATCTAAAAGATCTAAATCCAAACACCGTGACCCCCATTTCACAGTATGTTCTCTACCAAAGGCTTTTTCAACTTTCTGTAACTGCTTCAGTAAAACATGCGGTAAAAATCGTGATCGAATCTCTAAAACAGCATTAACATAATCAGCTTGTTCTTTTTCTTCCAGACAAGGCATCGCCGCACTCTGATAAAACGGTGAGCACACTTTTACATAAATACCAAAATCAGGCAAAATACGACAACAAGCTTTTAATGTTTCAAGTGGACTACCATAAACACTCGGTAAATTTGCCCCTATACCAATATAAATCATATCTATATACTCTCTTTTATGATCACACCTTCTAAAGACTGTACTCTCTGCCCTCGTCTTGTTCAATATAGAACAAAAAATAAACAAAAGCACCCAGATTACTTTAATGGCGCTGTACCTAATTTTGGACAGCAAAACAGTAAGTTTTTAATTGTCGGACTAGCCCCAGGAATCAGTGGTGCCAACAAAACTGGACGCCCTTTTACAGGTGATGCGGCAGGAAATTTACTTTACGCCATGTTGAATGAATTTGATTTTTCTTCTGGGAACTATAATGCCACTATAAATGATGGCTTAACTTTACCCCATACTCTCATTACCAACGCTGTACGTTGTGTTCCACCTCAAAACAAACCTAACAGTGAAGAAATTAAAGAATGTCGTCCTTTTTTACATTCTTTAATTGCAAACATGAAAAGTTTAAAAGTGATTCTCACTCTTGGGCGTGTTGCGCATGAAAGTACCATAGCAAGCTTTTCCCTACGTCAAAAGGACTACCCTTTTACCCATGGCAAAGCTCATAAAATAAATAATATATTACTTTACGATAGTTATCATTGTTCACGCTACAATACGAACACAGGCAGATTAACTGAAAAAATGTTTAGAGACGTTTTTGCAGACATACAATCCGCATTGAGTTAGCCCTTATCACGCATTAAACGTGCTTTATCTATTTGCCAATCTCGTTTTTTTTCATTTTGTCGTTTATCAACTTTTCTTCGTCCTTTTGCATTACCAATCAACAGTTTTGCTAAACCCTTTTCACTAAAATAGAGTTTCAAAGGAACAACCGTTCCACCTTCTTGCTGTATACTAATTGCAAGTTTTGTAATTTCTTTACGTGATAAAAGTAATTTTCTTGTCCGTGTCGGTTTGTGGTTTTCACGATTACCTGCACTATATTCAGGAATTTCTGCATTCACAAGATAAGCTTCTTCATTTTCTATTCTTACAAAAGCAGGAGTTAAATTGGCTTTCCCTTGCCGTAAGGCTTTGACTTCAGTTCCTTTAAGCATAATTCCTGCCTCATAGGTTTCACTAATGTCATAGTCATATCTTGCACGCCGATTTTCAGCCACTCGTTTAGTATTATCAGAAGTTTTAGGTGGCATAAACTATATCAATTCCGCATATTCAAGCGCTCTATCAACGGCCTGTTTTGTACTCATCTCAATAGACGTTAAAGGCAAGCGCACCTCCTGTGAACACAATCCTAATTTCTCCGCCGCATATTTTATAGGAGCAGGACTCGTTTCTAAAAATAAAGCACAATGCAAGGGCATAAGTTTATCTTGTATTTCCAAGGCTTTTTCATATTGCCCCGCAAGGGTGAATGCTTGAAACTCTGCACATAATTTTGGAGCAATATTAGCAGTAACAGAAATACATCCGACACCTCCTTGTGCATTAAATCCTAAAGCAGTTGCATCTTCTCCAGAAAGTTGAATGAATTCAGGCCCACATACCATACGTTGCAAATTCACTCGATTCAAATCACCAGTCGCATCTTTAACTCCAACAACATTCGACAAGCTTGCCACAATAGCCATAGTTTCAGGGCTCATATCAATAACAGACCGTGCTGGAATATTATAAATAAAAATCGGCAACAACTTTACTGCATCATTCAAAGCAGTAAAATGTGCAATCAATCCTTTTGGTGTTGGCTTATTATAATAAGGTGTCACGACTAAAGCAGCATCGGCCCCAACACTTTCAGCATGCTGTATAAACTCTAATGCCTCTTGCGTAGAGTTTGACCCCGTCCCCGCAATAACTTTTACATCTATGTTTTTTGCAGTTTCAACGACAATTTCTACAACAAGGCGGTGTTCTTCATGAGACAAGGTAGGTGATTCTCCCGTTGTTCCACACGGAACAAAACCATTTGTCCCTTGTTCAATATGCCATTTAACAATCTGTTCCAAAGCATTCTCATCAATTTTTCCGTCTTTAAATGGAGTAATCAATGCAACGATTGACCCTCTAAAATCACTTTGTACTTTTTCTTGTGACATCATAATCCCTTTAATTGTATTTCAGATGTGAGTGTAAGATACAAACATCTAATAATTCAAGCAATGATTAAACCAGTAGAAAAAACACCGACAAGAAAACATTGACCAAAACCAAAAGCTACGCTATCTCATTTTATATACTACGTTAAAGAGAGGTGGCCGAGTGGTTGAAGGCGCTCCCCTGCTAAGGGAGTAAGGGTTTATAGCCCTTCGTGGGTTCGAATCCCATCCTCTCTGCCATACCTAATCTTATACACTAAGCATCTCAACAACCTCTAACCATTCTTGTTCCGCCTTATTACTTCGTGCAATTGCCTTATCTAACTCCATAACTAATTTATCAAATTGCTCACGGTCATTCATAAACAAATCCGTATCTTCTAGTTTTTTACGATAATCAGAAATATTTTTTTCTAATTCAGCAATTTCTATCGGCAATTGCTCTAAAGCATATTTATGTTTATAGCTAATTTTTGCAGCAACAGCACTCGTATTTTCTACCTTTTTAGTATCTTCTGTTACTTTATCTGAAGTTTTAACCGCCCTACGCCCTTGAATATCCTTCCCTTTTCTCTGGTTGAGCATATCAGTATATCCTCCAGAATCTTCCATCCTTTGACCTTTTTGTCCATTTTCAT
>CAYMEP010000063.1:0-2446 GCA_964389695.1 uncultured Rhodobiaceae bacterium
GGATAGGCCCCTTGGCGGAATTGGTAGACGCAACAGACTTAAAATCTGTGTCCGTTATCGGAGTCCCGGTTCAAGTCCGGGAGGGGCCACCATTTTTTATTAGTTTAAATTTTTTCGTTTGGGCTGGTAACAGAGTGTAAACTTTTTTAATTTTCAAGCTATTTAGCGACGTGGTTCATCACAAAAATTATTGACATTGTTAACGTCAGAACCTGCGTTGTTATGACAGGCTTCATAGGTTACTTTTTCTATATCAGTAGAGGGGTTTTGAAACAAGGGTAGAATCCTTTGCACCCTCACCACAAATTCTTTGAGTGGTTAGTAGGGATTACCTGATGAATTGATAAAACAGGCACAGAAAGCTTCTTCCTCTTGGGTTGTAAACAAAGGGAAATAGATATGTATTTTTACAATATACTTCTATATTTAATTACAGGATATGTTTCCAACAACATCTGGTGTGTTTCTACAGGTATTACATAGATTCGTAAAGACAGGGTCTTTACATGGTCTCATAGGGTTGGCACCACATTGTTGCTGGGAAGCAGCTCCATCATAATTGCCATTTTCATTAAATACATTATCCCAACAAGTATTACATAAACCTCTAATTGGAGGACGACGCGCCCCAGCTACATCAAGGGATGTAACACATGGTAAAACAGGCGCGAAGCAGCCTTCTAATTGTACCATAAAAACGGTGAGTAATATTATTGTCAATGTTTTAGATACGACCCGGGGCATATTAATGTCCTATAATTTTTGTTTATTAAAATAACACTATTTCATATACGCATGACACGTACTATATTTTGTGTCGTTCTACAAGTATTATATAGAGCTGTTGTGTAACTAAATAATACTTAAAATTAGGATTATAATTATATAATATACGATACGATACGAAGGGGACGGGATAGGCCACTTGGCGGAATTGGTAGACGCAACAACCTAAACTTTGTGTCCGTTATAGGAGACCCGGTTCAAGTCCGAGAGGGTGCACCATTAACTGCCAAACAACTTTCATTGAGTATAAAATGTTTTACATACAATGAGCCTTAACTATGGTTTTTTACTTAATGTTACCAGCCCAAATATAAAGTTTGAGCTGGTAACGGAGTGTAAATTTTTTTCAATAGGCTAGTTAGTTCCACCACAAAAGTTATTAACATTGCTAACGTCAGAACCAGCATTGTTATGACAGGCGTTACAGGTTGCTCTATCTAGGTCAGTGGTAGGGTTTAAACAAGGGAAAGCTCCGTTTCCGTTCCCGCCACAAGCTCTTTGAGCAGCAGTATTACCTCTGTTGGTGATAAGACAGGCACCACAAGCCTCTACCTCTGGATTTGTCAGCAAAGGAAATTGGCATATACGTGGTACCATATTACCACATGTATTGGCATTAAATAAGCTGAGACATTGACGACAACTTCGTACAGACGATTCATCATTTAATGCACTGCCACATGGTAACGATCCGCCACAGCTTGTAGCATTACCACCAGCCAATATGCATTGACTACAGAGTAATATATCAGTACGGCTTGCTCCTGGCATATCACATGGAGATGGTAGTGGACCTCCGCATAACGTTGCAATGGTAGCATCACTTATATTTGGGGATGCATTTTGTTCAAAACACAGACGACAATCTCTTGTCGGATTAAGGCTTTGCGTATTATTAGGTGAACATGCTCCAGGTGCCTCACTATTAGCACCAGCATGTGCGGGTGAAATCATGAACATAAAAGCGGGTGAAATCATGAACATAAAAGTGAGTGTTAGTAATATTTTTATTGAATTTTTCATATTTTTTCTTTCTTAGTTATTTTGGAATATTGGGACCACCACATGTCGTAAAGTTTCCACCCTTAGTATAACAGCTTTTACAAGCCGCTATTCCTTTGGTATCTTTTCTATCTGTGACATTACATGGAGATTTACGTACTGGTCCACAGACATTACTTATCTTAACTAAGCCTGGTGTAATAGGCGTTTTGTGGCATTTTGTACATGCCTTGTTTCCTTTTATAGGGTCGTCATAATAGGCAAGACAAGGTGCTGCACCAATTACATAAAGAGTTTCATTCTCTAAGTTGTCCTGCTCACCAGGGCGCTGTACACATCCGCCCACCAATAAATCCGGAGTACATAGAACAGGTGGGGGTGGTCGTCTATTATGATCTACATCAGAAGCAGGGTCATCACCTCCTACTATAAAAAGACAACGTGCTTCTAAACCCGTACGAGGGTCGGTACAATTTGAAGGGCATGGACTAATTATAGGGATAATTTCAGTGGTAATTTTGGTTCCATTAGGTATAGGATTTTTTACAGATTTTTTATTAACTGTTTTGCGGGTTATTGTTGTTACTTTAGAACCATCTGCTTGTGTGACAATTTTTGTTATAGTTGTGGTTACAGTCTTCTCATTATTTACAGTCGT
>CAYMEP010000063.1:2546-6312 GCA_964389695.1 uncultured Rhodobiaceae bacterium
TTCTGCCTGAGAAAATTTTGTAATGGTTGAAGCACATGATTTGGGTTGTGTTCCAGTACAATCAGAGTTTGCAAGATTTGGAGGAGACGCTGCACGACACCTTTCGCAATTAGCACGATTAAGGTAGCTTTGAGCACCTGTTAAATTTATTACACCACCGGCAGTACAAGAGAATGCTCCACTCCCTCCACCAGCATTTGCATCAATGGGTGATAGTATTATGAGAGTAATAATTATGAATCTTAAGAAATACATTTTAATTCTCCGCAGATGTTATGATTTTGACCATTATGATAATACCCATTACAGGTCATTTCTTTTGTATTATTTTTGAATGGTGGCATATAGGCAAGAGGAGGGGGGGGACCTCCACAGCTTTTATCATTACCACCAGCTTTATGACAATTTTGACAAGCCTGTATTTTCGTAGAAGAATCTAGTGGTGTTTTACAAAGGGCAGGCCCTTGAAAGCCAAGATTTGGTCCCCCGCAGCTATTAAAATTTCCACCATTATCATAACATGTTTTACATTTTGCAATTCCAGCAGTATCACTAGGGTCTGTGACATTACATGGAGATTTACGTACTGGCCCACAGAAAGCAACAGCGTTAATTTTAGAAAACTTACCTGTGTGACAGTCAGCACATACTTGATTTCCTGTAATAGGGTCATCAAAATAAGCAAGGCATGGAGGAGTAGGAACGATTAAAAAATTGTTGTCTCCTATAACATGGTTATCCCTAGCTTGATAACATATATAAGTATCCTTACCGCATGAAGAAATCATTTTATTTCGCTTTGTTCCACATTGTGGTGGTTGAGTTTCTTCTAAAATGTGGCAATTCATATAGCATATACGTGCATTTACGTCATTTTCTCCACACAGAATTGTTACAGCTTCAAAATTTTCCTTACTTGCATGGTAATCAAGACAACGTCTTTGACGAACATTAGGGTCCGTACAATTTGAATCACAAGCTCGAATAACAGAAGCACCATCAATGCCTCCACCAGTCTGATTATAGCAGGCTCTGCCACATATATTAATTGTTGTATCGTTTTTTTGATGTTCTCTGTAGCAGTCCAAACAGGTTTGAGGGCTTTTTATTGAATCGTTAGCAAGAGAACAGGCAAGCTCTGGAGGGGGAGCTCCACCACTTCCAGCACTTAACGTTGTCGTATAAAGTATAATAATTAGAATTCTAACAAAAAACATGATTGGTAGCTTAAACATAAATAATGATAAGGTAAATTTATTTACATTATTTCATCATTTTTATGATAGCGGAAAAGTCCTGTATATCTCCGTTATTTTGGCAAAACTCTTGATAAAGTTGAAAAACATGTTTGCCAAGTGGTATTTTTGCATCAGTTTCTTGAGCGGCTTGAAGGGCGATGGTTAAGTCTTTTAGAAGCATTGCTCCTGCAAAACCAGGTTTATAGTCATTATTTGAAGGGGCGTTCGGGACAGGTCCTGCAACAGGACAATAGCTTGTCATTGACCAGCTTTGACCTGAAGCTTGACTAGAAATATCATAAAATTTTTGTGCGTCTAATCCTAATTTTTCCGCCATCGCAAAGGCTTCACATGTTCCAACCATAGTAATGGCAAGGAGCATATTATTACATATTTTTGCAGCTTGACCTGCACCAAAGCTACCAGCATGAAAACTAGCTTTAGACATAGGGCGTAAAGCTGTTTGAATAGAGTCAAAATCTTCTTCACGACATCCAACCATAAAAGTAAGATTTCCTGCTTCTGCTGCCGCTGTTCCTCCTGATACAGGTGCATCTGCGGAACAAAAGTTCGCATTTTGACAAAGGGCAGAAACCTGTTTTGACGACTCAATATCAATTGTGGAACAATCAACCAATAAGGCTTGTTGAGGGGCATGAGGTAGAATGTCATCTTGATAGACAGACACAACATGTTGACCTGCAGGAAGCATTGTAAAAATAATATCTGCCTCTGCAACCGCCTCACGAGCAGAAGAAACGGCGATACAACCGTGTTCTTGTGCGTTTTGACGAGCAGATTCGCTTAAATCGAATGCGTAGACTTTATGTCCTGCTTTGGCTTGATTTTTCGCCATTCCTGAACCCATATTTCCTAAGCCGATAAATGCAATTTTATTCATTTTACTGTCCAATCTTGGTTTGCAGGCAAAGACGAAAATAATGTATCTATTTCTGCATTATCAACTGAGTCTAAAGAATCATTTTGCCATTTAGGGGTGTTATCTTTATCGATAATTAAAGCACGCACCCCTTCTTGGAAATCATGCTTCTGAACAAGTCGTGAGGTAAGGCGGTATTCTATCATCATATTTTCAGCAAATGTTTTACATTCACGTCCAAGACGGAGCTGTTTTAAGGTCGTTTTGACACTTAAAGGCGATTTGCTCATTAAAATACCAAGCTGTTTTTGGGCAAAAGGATGAGTGTTGTTTGATAAAGAATCACGAATCTCTTCAGCCGTATCAAAGACAAAACATTGATTGATAATCTCTAGCATCTCATCATCAAGATTGGATTCATTATTAGGAGTTTGGTGCGTTTGATTTAATATCTGGTTTATGTCTTTGTGATTTTGAATGTTTATTTTGAGAGCCTTAAGGTCGTCTGTAGAGACATAATGTGTGGCAATGCCTAATTTTACGGTATCAAAGGCTTTGACTCTTGCCCCTGTTAACGCTAGCCATGTTCCAATTTCACCCTTAAGCCTTGGTAAAAACCAACCGCCACCAACATCAGGTATCAGACCAATTCCTGTTTCAGGCATAGCAAAAACTGTATTTTCTGTCGCAACACGATACATGCCATGAACAGAAATGCTAACACCACCACCCATTGTAATTCCATCTAAAATAGAAATAATAGGTTTTGTATAGTTTTGTATTAAGTGATTGAGACGGTATTCAAGTGTAAAAAATACTTTAGCAGTTTCTATATTATTTTTACCACTTTCTGCCAGCATACGAATGTCACCGCCAGCACAAAACCCTCTTGTTTCAGGCTTATGTTGTAACCAGATTAAACGTATTGTTTCATCATTCTCCCATTTTGAAAGAGCGGTGTAAATGATATCACACATATCATAATTGAGAGCATGAAGGGCTTTTTCATGATTAAGAGTTATCGTGGCAATGTTATTTTGAACATCTAATAAAACGGCTTGTTCCATATTATTTTCCTAATTTAACAAACTACGTGAGGTGATAAGGCGCATGATTTCATTTGTTCCTTCTAAAATCTGATGAACACGTAAATCACGTAAAATACGCTCTATATTATATTCTGATAAATACCCATAACCTCCATGTAACTGGAGTGCTTGGTTAACAATTTCAAAACATTTATCGGTGACAAAGCATTTTGCCATCGCACAAGCTTCAATTTTACTTTGTACATTAGAGTCCAATTTAGATGCGGCATCATAGAGCATGAGTCGTGAAGCTTGTAAGTTAATACTCATATCAGCTAATTTAAATTGCGTATTCTGTAAGTGAGCAAGAGGTTTACCAAATTGTTCTCTGTCTTTGACATAGTTTACACTTTGTTGAAGTGCAGAATCTGCACCTCCTAAAGAGCAGGCAGCAATATTTAAACGACCACCATTTAGCCCATTCATAGCAATCTTAAAACCATCACCGACTTGACCAATCATATTATCTGCAGAAACCAAGACATTATCCATAATGACTTGTCTTGTCGGTTGGCATTTCCAACCCATTTTTTTTTCATTTGCTCCAAAAGATAAACCAT
>CAYMEP010000064.1:0-6186 GCA_964389695.1 uncultured Rhodobiaceae bacterium
GAGTATTACGGTCATCAATAACAGGTAATGCTAACCTTACCCCCTGTGTTTCTAAGAAGACAACTAAATTTCTCGCATCAATCTCACTACCCATCGCCCAATAGAACCCAACCCTCTGGTAGCAATACTGGTTCTGACTATAATATTGAAACTGACGAAGTAAACCATGATGATATGCAGGATGTTTTTGATAAGCTTGCCGACGATTCTTAACCGCCTCCTGTCTTAGAAGTTTTTTTTTCTCTATAATAGAAGGCATATTTTCATTAAACCTTTATCGCAATAAAATTGGGATTATCACTAAACTCATGCGTTCCTTTTTGGTGACCTACATGTGTAGGTGGGCGCCATATGCAAAAGACCACGATCTAGCGCAGCGACAGCTCCCGATAAAAGCGTATGGTCCCAAATATATTAAACCCAAAGTTCAGGACAATCCCTTCTTATATTATAACTGATTATCCTTCACTTTTCCATCATTATCTATTTGTGCTGTTAATGCGTCTATTTTTGCTTGAGACTGCACCAGTATCTCTAAGAACTCTTTTTGCATTTTTATATTTTCTTGTACCACACCCTCGTGACCTATCCCTGCATCATTTGGCTTCTTATCCTTATTTTCTTTTAATTCATCACATAACATTAATCCTGCTAAAACGAGTAATTGTGTATCACTGACCTGTCCCAATGAAGACTTCAACATAGACACACGTTGTTCCAAAATGGTTGCAAGAGACCGTACATGATCCTCCTCACCATCTGAACAAGCTATATCAAATTCACGTTGATTAATTCTTATCGTAAGATTTGCCATAATTTCAACTTTCGTTTTCCAACAAAAGAGAATCAATTTTGGCTAAAGTCATTTTAAGTTTCTTTTGTACTTTTTGATTAATTGCTCGACTCGCTGTTAGTTCGTTACGTAAATCAGAAATTTCACGTCGCAAATAAGCCATTTCATTATCATTATCATTATTTTGAGACTTTTCAGCCTGAATTTGTAATTTCGACTGCACCTTCGTCTCTAACTCTATGATAGAGGCTTGAAAACTCTGTAACGCAGATTGAATACTTGACTCATCAAATAACATTTTTATTTCCTCACATTCAGTATAAAGGTAATCTAATAAACCCGTCAACTATTGAGCTGGATATATAATATAACATATTGAAAAATAAAATAAAATTTATATTATCAAGAAATATAAACAAAATAAACACAATGAATCATTGACTCTACTCATTGCACTCGCCATGGTACTCTCGATTATTAACGAGTAAGTAAATAGCTATATATACAGATGACTGAAATAAACTCTCAACAGCACATGATGATGGCAAATGCAATTCGTACTCTCGCAATAGATGCCGTAGAATCTGCAAACTCTGGACACCCTGGACTTCCTCTAGGGGTTGCGGATATAGCCACCGTCTTATTTTCAAAATTTCTTAAAATAGACCCTCAACATCCTGAATGGCCAGACCGTGATCGTTTTGTTCTATCTGCTGGACATGGTTCAATGTTACAATATGCGTTACACTACCTCCTCGGGTATGAGGATATGACTATTGAAGAAATTAAGAATTTTCGTCAGTTAGGCTCACGTACAGCAGGACATCCTGAATATGGCCATGCAGCCGGTATTGAGGCAACAACAGGTCCATTAGGACAAGGATTCGCCAATGCTGTAGGCATGGCATTATCTGAACGTATGTTAAATGCACGTTTTGGAGATGATTTGGTTGATCACTTTACCTATGTCATAGCTTCAGATGGTGATTTAATGGAAGGTATTAACCATGAATCAATTAGTTTTGCTGGACATTTAAAACTATCTAAATTGATTGTTCTCTTCGATGATAATGGTATTTCTATTGATGGTAAATTGGAATTATCAGAATCAGGAGATGTATTGCAACGCTACAAAGCAGCAAATTGGCATGTTATTGCCGTTGATGGACACAACCCTGAAGCTATTGAAAAAGCCATTTTAAAATCTCAAGAATCTCAAAAACCAAGTCTCATTGCTTGCAAAACCATTATTGGTTATGGGTCACCCAATAAACAAGGAAAATCATCCGCTCATGGTGCTCCCCTAGGCAAAGAAGAAACAAAACTAACAAAAGCAGAATACAAATGGAAATCTGCTCCATTTGAAATTCCTTCTGATATATTAGATGCATGGCGCATGGTTGGCTTACGACATATCTCCGCACATAAAGCTTGGAAAAAACGATTAGAAGCACAAGAGAGTAAAATCAAAAACCGTTTCAAACGATTATTTGCTAAAACACTCCCTGCAACCTTCGAAGAAACTATACAAAATTACAAACAAGAATTATCTACACAAGCTCCTAATATTGCGACACGCAAATCTTCAGAAAATGCACTCAATATCATCACAGGCTGTATTTCTGAAATGATTGGAGGGTCTGCTGATTTAACAGGGTCAAATAACACCAAAGCTACACATCAGAGACCTATACAAGCGAATCAATATGATGGGGACTTTATCCATTATGGTATTCGTGAACATGCGATGGCTGCCATTATGAATGGTATCGCATTACATGGCGGGTTTATCCCTTATTCTGGAACATTTCTCGTGTTTTCAGACTATGCACGTCCTGCTATACGTCTTTCTGCTTTGATGAAACAACGTGTTATTCATGTTCTCACCCATGATTCTATCGGATTAGGAGAAGATGGTCCAACACATCAACCTGTTGAACACTTGGCTTCATTACGAGCAATACCTAACCTATTAACCATGCGTCCTGCGGATGCTGTAGAAACATTAGAATGTTGGCAAATTGCCATTAAAGCAACTGATACTCCAAGTGCAATTGCCTTAACACGACAAGCACTTCCTGCAATACGAACAGAATATACAAATAAAAATCTCTGTATGCGTGGTGCTTATGAAATTGCTTCTGCTGATGCAAAAGAGCTCGTAACTTTATTAGCTTCAGGCTCAGAGCTACACCTAATTCTTGAGGCAAAAGAAACGCTTGAAAAACAAGGAATTGGCACAAAAATTATTTCTGTTCCTTGTTTTGAACTCTTTGATCAACAAGAGGAGAGTTATAAAGCCGATATTCTAGGAAATACAAAAATTAGAATCGCTGTTGAAGCAGCTATCCGCCAAGGCTGGGATGCTTATTTAAGACCACAAGATGGGTTTATCGGTATGAATGGATTTGGTGCCAGTGCTCCAGCAGAACAACTATTTCGTCATTTCAACATTACCCATGATGCGATTGTTAAAACAGCACACGATTTATTAGAAAAATGTGATTAAAGAATGGCTACACGAGTTGCCATTACTGGATTTGGTCGCATAGGACGGTTAGTGTTACGTAGTTTATTAGAAACAAAGCGTGATGATATAGAAGTTGTTGCTCTAAATGTTAGTGGGGATATTAAAACTGCTGCACATTTATTCAAATATGACAGTATACACGGCACTTATCATGGTGAACTCACGACGACCGCGTCTACAATAGGTTTCGGAAAAAAGCAAATACCCGTATTTACAGAACGGGACCCTCATAAACTACCTTGGAAAGATTTAGATATTGATGTGGTTATTGAATGTACAGGTGCTTTTAACTCCAAAGAAGCTTCATCAGCACATTTAGAGTCTGGTGCTAAAAAGGTACTTATTTCTGCACCTGCAAAAAATGCCGATATGACAGTTGTATACGGCGTCAATGAACAGAATCTAAATGCCAACCACAAAATTGTTTCTAATGCGTCTTGTACCACAAACGCCCTTGCACCACTCGTTTCTGTGTTGCACAACCAGTTTAGTATTGAACAAGGTTTCATGACGACTATTCATGCTTATACTGGAGATCAAAGATTGGTAGATAATCGCCATAAAGATTTGCGCCGTGCACGTGCCGCAGGGCAATCTATGATACCTACGTCCACAGGGGCTGCCAAATCTATTAGCTTAATCATTCCAGAACTAGCAGGAAAATTAGACGGAACCGCGATTCGGGTACCTACCGCCAATGTCTCTTTGATTAATCTGACCATGACATTAACGAAAAACACTACAGTTGATGAAGTTAATAATGTAATGAGAAACAGTAGTGAAACACACCTTAATGGCATTTTAGGCATTTGCGACGAACCTCTTGTCTCTTGCGATTTTAACCACAGTCCATATTCTTCTGTTTTTGATACGACCCAAACAAAACTCATTAATGGAAATTTGTTACATATCACAGCATGGTATGATAATGAATGGGGTTTTTCATTACGTATGGCAGATACAGCAGCACTTATCGGTAAGTTGAGTTAAATACATGCAACAATATCGTTATTTATCTGATTTAACCACACACCCCGATATAAAGGGGTTACGTGTTTTATTACGTGTAGACTTAAATGTCCCTGTTTCAGAAAATAACATACAAGATAAAACTCGTATTTTAAGAACATTACCCAGTATACAAACCTTATCTAAAGCAGGGGCTAAAACCATTATATTATCACATTTTGGGCGCCCAAAAGGACAGGTTGATATAAAATGTAGCTTAAAACCCCTCGCCACCATAGTTAGTAATTTATTGCAACAACCCGTTGATTTTATCGAAGAGTGCATCGGAGACACAGTAAAAAATCGTATTTCTTCTATGAAAAACGGTGATGTTCTACTGTTAGAGAACACTCGCTTTCATAAAGAAGAAGAAGAAAATGATATAGAATTTACAAAAACCTTGGCCGATTTAGGTGATGTATTCGTCAATGATGCTTTTTCTGTTGCTCATAGATACCATGCCTCGTCGGAGGGGTTAGCACATTTATTACCCGCTTACACAGGGGTTTTGATGCAAGAAGAATTAAAGGCTTTACGCATATTAGAAGCACCAGAATCACCATTTTTAGCCGTAATTGGTGGATCAAAAGTCTCTACAAAGTTACCACTTTTATACAATATGATTAAAAAAGTAGATTGTGTTATCATTGGAGGTGCTATGGCTAATACGTTCCTTGCCGCACAAAACGTTCCTATTGGTACCTCTTACTATGAACCAGAATTACTAGAAACAGCAAAAGAACTTCTCTCTATAGCAAACAAAAATAAACATGAAATTTTACTCCCTCAAGATGCTGTCATTCATGATACTATCGAACAAACGGATAAACGTGAAGTTGTCGATATAAATAATATTCCAGAAACAAAAAAAATATTAGATTTAGGCGATAAATCTATTGCCAATATCAAAGCAAAAATAAAACAAGCAAAAATGGTAATCTGGAATGGGCCATTAGGTGTTTTCGAGGTCCCTCCTTTTGATAGAGCAACAATCGATACAGCTCGTTTTGTAGCCACACAAACAAAACAAGGAAAACTAATTTCTGTCGCAGGTGGAGGTGAAACCGTATATGCCTTATCAAAAGCCCAAGCTATAAATGATTTTACTTATGTCTCCACAGCTGGTGGAGCATTTCTAGAATGGCTAGAAGGAAAAACACTACCTGCTATCAAAGCTTTACAAGACAATTATCAAAAGGGAATAGCCAAGAATGGATAAATCAGAATTAAAAAGAATTGCACAATCTATGGTCGCAAATGGCAAAGGAATTCTAGCCGCAGACGAAAGTAATGGAACAATTAAAAAACGCTTTGATAATATCAATCTTGAGGCAAATGAAGATGCACGTAGAGATTGGCGAGAACTATTATTCTGTTCTACAGATGCGATGAAAAATTATATCTCTGGTGTTATTTTATATGATGAAACTATTCGTCAAAAAGCAAATGATGGAACAGCCCTTACACAAATTATACAAAATGCAGGATCGATCGTCGGCATCAAGGTTGACCAAGGGGCACAAAAAATGGCTGGTCATCAAGGTGAAACTGTGACGGAAGGACTCGATGGTCTACGTCAACGCCTAGAAAATTATCATAATTTAGGGGCAAGGTTTGCAAAATGGCGTGCCGTCATTACAATAAAAGATAATATACTGCCGAGTAATGCTTGCATCCAAGCCAATACCCATGCATTGGCACGTTATGCCGCCTTATGCCAAGAACAAGGAATTGTACCAATAGTTGAGCCTGAGGTTCTTATGGACGGCACACATACAGCTCAACGTTGTTTTGATGTAACCTGTGCGGTTCTAACTTCTCTTTATGAACAATTGAGATTATTAGGAGTTTATTT
>CAYMEP010000065.1:0-6128 GCA_964389695.1 uncultured Rhodobiaceae bacterium
ATGTTGACAATTGCCCCTGCTCTATTTTTTGCAGTTAAAGCTGCTCCAAACGCATTGGTTCCAAGCATTGTTCCATATAAATTCACATTTAACGTAGCATTCATTTCTTCTGGAGTGTGATCGAGTATTGATTTATAAACAATAATTCCTGCATTATTGACCAAAATATCAAGCCCAGAAAATTTATCTTCAGCTGATGCTATAATATTATCCCATTGCTCTGGTTTTGTAACATCATGAGATACGAACATAGCCTTTTCACCCATTGTTGCGGCTAACTCTTGTCCTTCTTTTTCTAAGATGTCAGCAATAACAACATTCGCACCTTCTTCTATAAACATTTTTGTGATTGCAGCACCAATTCCTCTTGCTCCACCAGTTACAATTGCAGTTTTATTTTTTAGTTTAGTCATCTTTTTCTCCTTCAGTAGTTTATTTTATGTGTTTTTCTGCTCTGCTATGTGTTTTGCTGCTCTGCGCCCAGAATATATACAATCTGCAATAGATAACCCACTAATATAATTATGAGAACATACACCTACTGCATTACGTCCCGCTGCATATAGACCTTTTATAGGTTTCCCTGTTGCTTCATGAATAACTTCACCAGAAGTCTCTTCAACAGATAAACCACCTAGGGTTAGTGTAGGACAAGGGAATAGTTTTGCCCTTATTCCTATATTGATTGCATAGAATGGTGCGTTTGTTAATTTTTCTTTATCCTGATCTAATTTCTCGAACTCATCCTTTGTTTGTGCATTGTATTGTGTAATTTTTTTCTTTAGTATTTCTGGATTTATAGAAATCTTTTCTGCAAGTGCTTCTATAGTCGATGCTTTTTTAGTTCCGAACCATATATTAAGCATTGCTAATTGACGTTGAAAATCTAGTGCTTTATCACCTTTAACATCTTCTTTTGCTTGTTTGATTAACCTGTCATCTAAAATAAGCCATGCATCACCATTATGATTTTCTACCATGTCGACACCTAAAGTCGCACCATAGGTCATTTCATCAATGAATCTTTCACCTTGTGCATTTAGAATAAGTCCTTTACCAAACGAGAGTGGAGGATTAATAAAGCGCCACGCAGTAACACGATTCATATGTGTTGCTTTTCCTCCGACACTTTGTCCGAGGCGAATCCCTGACCCATTATCGCCATCGGTTCCTAATGGATATCCCGCAATATATTTTGGTGCATACTCTTTTATCATCTGTTGATTATATACAAATCCACCTGCAGAGAGAATAACGGCCTTTTTTGCAGAAATATACTTAACATTTCTTTGTTCTTCAAGTTTTGTTGCTTTAGCCATAAGATGTAAAACGTATTTATATACGAATGAATGACCTGGTAAAATAGGTGGATATGCTAACATCCATTTATGTGCCTTTTGACGATATTTTTTATAAAGATTTAGAGTTTTTTCGTCATCAAAGCATAAAACTTTTACGCCTATAACGTTATCCTTTTTATCGGTTACAATCTGTTTAACCTCACTATAGGTTATTAAATCCAATCCTTTTTTTAAGGCTTGTTCTTGTAGAGGTGTATAAATTGAACCTCCCAGATTCATTGCCTTTTTACCTTCTTCTACGGGGACGTATCCACGATGCCCTCTCGCAGCAGGAACACTCTTACTTGCGTAAGAACCTGTCATGGAGTTATCAGGATGATAGAGAAAGTATTGTGGTGCGGGATAAGATGTCTTTTCTGGCCAATATGTTGCTCTGAAATCAACACCATGTTTTTCTAACCAGTCCATATTCTTGACACTATCTTGACAAAAATTACGTAGAGTTTTGTCTGATACAACTGTTCCCGTTTCCAATTTTAAATAATCAAACATTTGTTTTGCTGTGTCTTTTACACCAGCGTCTTTTTGTTGTTTAGTCCCCCCACCAGCATAGACAACTCCACCGCTAGCTTTTGTTGCTCCGCCACTATCAAAGCGGTCAATTGCAACAACAGATTGTTTATCTTCTAAAGCATGTAGTGCCGCAGATATACCAGCACCACCACACCCGACGATAACAATATCTGCTTTCTTATCCCAATTTATTTGTTCGCTTTTTGCAACCAGAGGTGCTTCTATAGTGGAAAACCAACTTTTATCATCTGGGTGCATACTAAAACCTTACTTTATCTATGAGTAAATGACCTATAATGTTAGTATTTAATATCATATATTTTAACAATTAAGCAAGTGTGTATAAAAGAAAGTGAAAAAATTAAAGATGAGAAGAAAAAAAGTTATATTAGTTACTGGCGCTAGTCGTGGGGCTGGCAAAGGGATTGCTTGTGGACTAGCAAAAAAATTTAAAGAAAAGGCTGTCATTTATGTCACAGCACGTAGCAGAAATTCTAAAGAGGTGTACAAGGGGCGGTATTTTTCTGGAACTGACAAAGAATTACCTGGGTCTCTCTTTGAAACCGCAGAAATTATTGAAGGTTTCGGTAGTAAAGTAATTCCTATTGTGATGGATCATGCGGATGATGTACAGACGGAAGAATTATTTACACAGATAGAAAAAGAGTCTGGGTTTTTAGATATTCTTGTAAATAATGCCACACTTCTTCCTCACCAATTGATGGAGCGGAAACCATTTTGGGAAAAGGCGTTAGATGCACAAGATATACTTAACGTTGGATTGCGGACTTCATATGTTTCTAGTTGGTATGGTGCAAAAATGATGGCAAAACAAAAAAGTGGTTTGATTATTTTCACCTCTTCTTTTGGGGCTAATTGTTATATGCATGGTCCAGCTTATGGAGCACAAAAAGCAGGTATAGATAAATTTGCTTATGATATGGCGGTTGATTTAGCACCTTTTAATGTACAGGCTTTATCTATTTGGATGGGTGTCCTTTTAACAGAACGTACAGCTATCGCTGCAAAATTATTTCCTGAACAATATGCTCAAATGCTAGAGAACGCTGAAACTGCTGAATTTACGGGATATATTATTGCGGCTATGGCAGAAGATAAAATGTTACAAGATATTTCAGGACAAACAGTGATTGCGGCAGAAATTGCTAAAGAGCGTTATCAAATTATCGATAGGAATGGAAAACAACCCCCTTCCCATCGTGATATGCTTGGCGCACCCCCAGAACGTAATGCTACAGTGATTTATTAGCCCTATTCTGCCTTTTCTATAGCTTCTTGTACAATCTTCAAAAATGATGGTGGTTCCCCTCCACCATGAACTTCTAAACAAGCCCCAGATATATATTCTGATTTGGAGTCAGCTAAAAATAAGCAAGCATGAGCCATATCATCAGGAGTTCCCATACGCTTCATGGGTAAAGAATTAGCAAGGTGAGCCATACCAGCCTCGCCTCCATAATGATCATGTGAAGCTTTTGTTTTAATAAGACCTGTAATAATCGCATTGACTCTCATATAAGGCGCCCATTCCATAGCAAGTGATGTTGTAACATTTAATAAGCCTGCTTTTGCCGCACCATAAGCAACAGTCCGTGGTGCAGAGCGTGTGGCAGTTACACTAGAAATATTGACAATAGACCCGCCTACCGTCTCTTGTTGATGTAGACTGTTATAAAAGCTTTGTGACATCAATAAAGGGGCAGTAAGATTCAATTGAATCACTTTTTGTGTTAAATTAGGGCTTGCTTCGGCTGAAGCAACTTCAGGACCTCCGCCAGCATTATTGATTAAAGTGGTTAATGTTCCTGATTGTTTTTGAGCAAAACGAATTAACTCATCAGGAGCTTCTAAAGCTCTTACGTCTAATTCAAGAAAATGAATCTGTTTGGCAATATCGTTATCGAAATCTTCTGGCGCGTTACGACCACAAATGACTACTTCTGCTCCTGCTTTTGCAAAACTTGTGGTAATCCCGTGACCAATACCACGTCCACCACCTGTCACAATAACAGTCTGTCCTTCAAAATTAATCATAGTTTTCTTCCTCGTTTATGTTAAAAGCTAGTCACAGTATTTATTAATAATGGTTAGGTATAATCTATTGGCACAAACAATTCTACATATTTTATATGAAGTTTCAAAGAAACACCCAGAAACCGTCGCCTTACAAGAAGATGGTTTTTCTCTATCTTATGGTGAATTACCACAAGTTGTTTTGGAAGTTGCAGCAAGTTTACAAGACAGAGGTTTGTCTGCGGGAGATCGTTTTGCTGTTTGGGCACCAAATTGTTCAGAATGGGTGATTATGACTTTAGCAGCTCAAGCTTTAGGCGCTGTTCTTGTCCCCTTGAATACTCGCTATACAGGTTTTGAAGCGGGTGATATTTTACGACGATCTAAATGTCGTTTTCTATTTACCGTAAAAGGGTTTTTGAAATCTGATTATGAATCGATGTTATCTGATGAAGATTTGCCAGATTTAAAAGAGATTTTAATCATTCGTGACTTTAAGACAGGTGATGATTGCTTGTCTAAGATAAAACGTCCAGATTGCCCTGCTATTTCACCAGATATAATAGAGTCTATCTCTCCTAATGCTTTATCCGACATTATGTATACTTCTGGAACAACAGGAAAACCAAAAGGTGTCATGACAAACCATGGACAAAATATTGCTGTTTTTGAAGAATTTACAAAAGCAATCGAATTAAAGGCGGGAGACCGTTATCTTATTGTGAATCCGTTTTTTCATAGTTTTGGGTATAAGGCTGGTTGGTTGTCTTGTTTGATTCGTGGGGCAACCATTTATCCCTTAGCTCTTTTTGAACCTGAAGATGCCTTGAAACGTATTGAACGTGATAAAATTACGGTTATGCCTGGGGCGCCTACAATCTTTCAAATGCTTTTATCTCATGAAGCTTTAAATACAACGGATATATCTTCTTTACGTGTTGCCACTACAGGCGCAGCTGTGATTCCTGTTGACCTTATACGCCGTATGCATGAAGAATTGGGCATTGATTATGTTTATTCAGCCTATGGTCTTACAGAAAGTGTAGGCATTATTAGTCTTTGTGGAAAAGGTGATAGTTTTGAAACCATTGCAACCACTTGTGGAAAAGCTTTACCAAATACTGAAATTAAAATCATTGATGAAGCAGGAAAAACTCTTGCCATAGGCGAACAGGGCGAAATATGTACACGTGGCTTTAATGTAATGCAGGGGTATTTAGATGATGAAGCCGCCACAAAAGAGACAATCACTGAAGATGGTTGGTTAAAAACAGGCGATGTTGGGATTATAGATAAGGCAGGATATCTGAAAATTACAGATCGTAAAAAAGATATGATTATTGTTGGCGGATTTAATTGTTATGCTGCAGAGGTTGAACAATGCTTAATGTTGCACGAATCTGTGGTTGATGCTGCTGTGGTTGGGCGCCCAGACGAACGTTTAGGAGAAGTCCCCTATGCTTTTGTTGTTTATAAGGGCCCAACAGATGAAAACACAGAACAAGAAATTATAAATTGGACTAAAACACGTCTTGCCAATTTCAAAGTACCTCGTGCAATAGAGTTTATTAATGAGTTGCCTCGTAATGCTTCAGGTAAAGTGCAAAAGTTTATGTTATAGAAAAAACATTTTACAATACATAGTTAATACTTATTATATGGGAATATAAAAACAGGGAGTCAGTGTTATGGGAACAGTAGAAAAACCAATTGTAAATATTACGTCTGCTATTGAAGTCATTAGAGAAGAAGCTGCAGAGGGTCGTAAAAATAGGCAAGTTACACAAAAAAGTATAGCCGCGATTGCAAAGACAGGTTTTTTTAAGAGTTTTCTTCCTAAAAAATATAAGGGGCTAGAAGTCACTCCACAGGAGTTCTTTAGAAATAGTATTCAAATTGCAGAAGCCGATATGAGTACCGCATGGATTGCAGGTATTATTGCCATACATGCTTATCAGCTCTCCATTATGCCACCACAAGCCATGACTGATGTATATGGTGAAAATGGTGAAAAAGCTGATACATTAATTTCTTCTTCTTATAATCCTGCAGGGGCAAAGGTTAAAACTGTTGAAGGCGGATTCGAGCTTTCAGGACGTTGGGGCTGGAGTAGCGGTTCAGGTCATTGTAGCTGGGTTTTACTCGGAGGACTAATCGGAGATCATCCAACAGGATTCCACTATAGAACCTTCTTAGTTCCAAAGTCTGATTATATAATTG
>CAYMEP010000066.1:0-6046 GCA_964389695.1 uncultured Rhodobiaceae bacterium
AGATCTAAATATCAAATATAACTACCTATATATTAATTAGGCCTACATACGGATACAAACAGCATTTCTCGAAACAAAGACGTGGTAGCAACACATGAGTCACCTGATTGACAATCAGCATTACCATTAGAAGGATCACATATTTGACGACATCTACTACTATCACCAGGTGCAGCAGTGAGACCGTCACATATCGTATTTATTCCACATAGTGGAGAATTAGCCACATTAGTACAAACCGCACCTTCTGGAAGAGCAGTAACACATGCATTCAAACCGAATAATACAACCATAGCTAAACTTAAATGACGTAAATATTTCATAACAAACTCTTTCCAAAATTAATTCTGTTCATGACCTCTATCATTAATAAAACGTCCCGTCTATTAATATCATCAGAAGTAACAAGCAAACTATTGACTTCACTTATTTCATTAAGCATTCAAGCAGTTCCTAAAATTTAGGAGATCTAAATATCAAATATAACTACCTATATATTAATTAGGCCTACATACGGATATATTCCGTCCTTGAAACTGAACCGCGCTAGCAACACATGAGTCACCTGATTTACAATCACCATTACCATTAAAAGGGTCACATATTTGACGACATACACCAGTATCAGCAGGCCTAGCAGTGATACCATCACATAACAAACCTATTGCACATAGTGGAGTATTAGCTACATTAGTACAAACCCCACCTTCTGAAAGTTCTGTAGGACCACATGCGTTTAAACTAAACAGTAAAACCATAACTAAACTTAAATGACGTAAATATTTCATAACAAACTCTTTCCAAAATTAATTCTGTTAATGACCTCTATCATTAATACAACGTCAAGGCAATAAATCTACTCAGAAATAACAAGCAAACTATTGACTTCACTTATTTCATTAAGCATTCAAACAATGTTTGATAGTCCTAATAATATGCTTCGCATTTAACCCTGCTTCATCATACATCAGACGAGGATCATTATGATCTTGAAAACGGTCTGGCAAAGTCAAACTACGTATTTTTAGGAATCTATCCAATGCACCCATTTCCGCAAGAAATTGTAAAACATGAGCTCCAAAACCACCTCGACTTCCTTCCTCTACAATCACCAATATTTCATGTTCTCTAGCCAAACGTAAAATGAGCTCTTCATCTAATGGTTTCATAAATCTAGCATCAGCCACCGTAATAGAATGTCCTTCATCTTGAAAATAATCTGCGGCTAAACAAACTTCTGCCAATCTTGTGCCAAAACTCAATAAAGCAATATTATCACCTTCAGAAATAATTTGTCCTCTCCCAACCTCTATCGGCAAAACCTCTAGACTCATATCGATACCAATCCCATTGCCACGAGGAAAACGAAAAGCAGAAGGTCGATCATCAATCAAGCAAGCTGTCTTGACCATCCTCGCCAGTTCAAGTTCATGACAAGGTGCCATAATCACCATATTTGGCACGGCACCCAAATAGGCCAAATCAAAAGAACCAGCATGTGTTGCCCCATCTGCACCAACCAGACCTGCTCTATCAATAGCAAAACGTACAGGTAGTTTCTGAATCGCAACATCATGAATAATTTGATCATAGGCACGTTGTAAAAACGTAGAATAAACAGCGACAAAAGGTTTCATACCTTCTGTTGCTAACCCTGCGGCAAAAGTCACTGCATGTTGTTCAGCAATCCCTACATCAAAGTACCGTTTTGGATAAGCCACCTCAAATTTATCTAATCCTGTTCCGTCAGGCATCGCAGCTGTAATGGCAACAATTTTTTGATCCTCTTTCGCTTCTTCAATAAGCGTCTCTACAAAAACATTTGTATAACTTGGTGTTACATTTTTAGGTTTAATTTGTTTTCCTGATTCTACAGAAAATTTTGTAACTCCATGATATTTATCTTTTGAGTCTTCAGCTGGCTTATAGCCATGCCCTTTTTTTGTTACAATATGTAACAAAACGGGTCTATCACAAAATTCTTTAATATTTTGCAGAACAGGCAATAGATGATTCAAATTATGTCCTTCTATTGGTCCAACATAATAAAAACCCATTTCTTCAAATAATGTTCCACCCGTTGCAAATCCACGAAAGTATTCTTCAATTTTACGACCATATTTCTGAATGTTTCTAGGCAATTTTTGATTAAGACGTTTTAAGTAGTTTCGAAAACAATTGTATCTCTTACCTGACAAACAACGAGATAAATAAGCACTCATTGCTCCCACTGGGGGAGCAATGGACATATCATTATCATTTAAAATGACAATCATACGACTCTTTAATACACCAGCATTATTCATCGCTTCATAAGCCATACCAGCACTCATTGCTCCATCACCAATCACAGAAATTACATGATTATCTTTGTTTTGTAAGTCTCGCCCAATAGCCATGCCCAAGCCTGCAGAAATAGACGTTGAACTATGCCCGGCACCAAAAGGGTCATAAACACTTTCAGATCGTTTCGTAAACCCAGACAGACCTCCTCCTTGACGTAGAGTTTCAATTTTATCTCGCCTATTGGTTAAAATTTTATGTGGATATGCCTGATGTCCAACATCCCATATTAAGCGATCTTCAGGCGTATTAAAAATATAATGCAGAGCTATTGTTAATTCAATCACACCAAGTCCCGCACCTAAATGCCCACCTGTTTTAGAAACAGTCTCAATCGTCACCATACGCAATTCATCGGCCAATTGAAATAATTGGTCTTTTGATAATTGACGCAAATCTGACGGATCAACAATCGTATCTAATAATTTTATAACTCTATCCACAGAGTTTACCTTTCTCTTGAAAGCATCATATGAGCTATCTCTCTTAAAATATCAGCCTCTTTATTGAAAGGTTGTAAGTATCCAATTGCCTTAACAACTAAATCTTGTGCTGTTTGATATGCTTTTTCAACGCCCATCAAACTAACAAATGTCATTTTATTATCACGTTCATCTTTGCCTGCCTCTTTTCCCAACACATCTTTATGACCTCTATCGTCCAAAATATCATCCATAATCTGATAAACCAAACCAATATTCTTTGCATAAGAAATAAGAGCATCATGTTTTTCTTCATTTACTTTCATAAATAAAGCTCCAGATTCTACAGAAAAAACAATTAATGCGCCTGTTTTTAAATTCTGCAACCGTATTAATTCCTCAAGACAAAGTGATGATTTTTTACTAACTAAATCAAAAGCTTGTCCTCCAACCATACCAGAAACTCCAGAAGCTCTCGCTAGTCCTGCTATCAACTCTAAACGTACTAAATTCTCAGGGTGCACAGCCTTATCTGATAAAATTTCAAATGCCAAACTCAACAATCCATCTCCTGCCAATATTGCTGTTGCTTCATTAAACGCATGATGCAGACATGGTTTTCCTCTACGCAAATTTGCATTATCCATAGACGGTAAATCATCATGAATCAGTGAGTAACTATGTACCGCTTCAATCGCCGTAGCCAGTAACACCGCATCCTCTATCTTACCACCACAGGCCTTAACAGATAAACAACACAAGATAGCACGGAACCTTTTTCCTCCCTCTAATGTCGCATAACGCATCGCATTTACGATATAATTTTCTTGTTTATCTTCAAGAGGTAACCATTGTTCAAACATATGTGTAACATCTTGGGATATTTTTTGTGCAAACATTGAAAAATTATCAGACATCTTCACTCATATCGATAATTTTTATTTCATCAGATGTATTTGTAACTTGTTCAATTTTCATTTTCGCATTTGCTAATTTTTCTTCACAAAATTTCCGTAGAACTTCACCACGTTGATACACTGCAATTGCTTTTTCTAACGCCACCTCACCCGTTTCTAACGTTGTCACAATAGACTCCAGCTCTTTCATAGCATCTTCAAAGCTCATATTTTTGATCTCTTTATACGTCATAGACATTTATACCCATTTTTTAGCACGCTTGGAATTTGATAATACCATTTTTATCAACACGTTTTACTTTTCCTAGTGATTGCAAATAATTAAAATTTGCTAAGCTCTCACTACCAGCCAATAATAAAATTCCCGAAGATATTTTACGGTTAAATAAAAGAGTAAAGACCTCATCATCAATTACAGAAATAGGGTCTTTACACAATTTCACTAACTTTTCTAATTTTTTTTCATGATAAGAAATTAAAGCCTTTAAACGGTCATGTAAGCCATAAAATGGTTCATTATGTGCTGGTAAGACTAAAACATCATTGGGAACACGTTTAGGTATATCACGACATGACTGCAACCAATCTTTTAAATTATTACCCTCAGGTTCAGTGTAGAATGCTCCAACATGAGACGAAATACGTGGCAAAACTTGATCTCCTGAAATGAAAATTTTCAATTCCGGACAATAAAGGCAAGCATGTTCTGGAGAATGGCCTGAGCCAACAACAACTTCCCATATTTTGCCATTAATTTTCATTTTATCACCATCTTGCAATCGTATGAAAGAAGCAGGAAAACGCTGTACCATTTGACTAATTATGCCATAATAATATTTATAATCTTCAATCATCTTTTCGCCAGAACCCAAAGCTGTTAGATGCCATACGGCTTCTTTTGGTGGTTCCGTAGATTGATCATCTGCAATCATACGTGCGTATAAATACTCCAAACGAGTCATATAAAGAGGAACTTCTTTATTAACAAACCACCCAGCCAAACCAATATGATCAGGGTGCATGTGTGTCCCTATCACTTTTTTAATTGGACGATTATTAAATTTTTCCTGTAGAATTTTTGTCCAAAATTCACGAGTCGGTGGATTATCCAATCCTGTATCGACAATCACAAGACCCTCATCATCTTCCAACACCCACGCATTAAAAAACTTAACACCTCTATCAAATAAAGGTAACCGCACCCAGAAAACACCAGATGCAACTTCTATACAATCACCTGTGTCAGGTAAATCAGAAAAAGGATAGGTAACATTTTTTGAATCGTCTGTTGCCGTACCAATACCATCCATAACATATTCCCCTGAAATATTTTTCCTTTGGTCTCTCAATGTACTTATGTAACATAGTTACCGCATAAGCCAAATATAAATATAAGAACTATACTATGAATAATGATACAAATATTAGTTATGCCAAAACTCTTTTAGAGCAAAACCACCTTGTTGGGTTTCCGACAGAAACCGTTTATGGTCTCGGTGCAAACGCTCATAATGAGCAAGCTGTTTCTTTAATTTTCACGACAAAATCACGTCCAGAATTTAACCCACTCATTATCCATGTCTATGATCTTGAACAAGCCAAAATTTATGGAAAATTTAATATATCAGCAACTCTATTAGCAAAAACATTTTGGGCAGGTGCCTTAACCTTAGTCGTTCCCAAACAAGAAAATGCTCCTATTTGTTCTTTAGCAAATGCAGGGTTAGATAGTATTGCTTTGCGAGTACCTTCCCATCCTATTGCACAAAAACTTTTAAGAACTCTTCCATTTTCTCTTGCGGCTCCTTCTGCAAATTTATCTGGATACCTAAGTCCAACAAGCTACGCACATGTAAAAAAATCTCTAGAAGATGTATTTGTTATCGATGGTGGGAAGACAACATTCGGTCTCGAATCCACCATCATATCTTGCCTAGAAGAGACGCCCATTTTATTACGCAAAGGAAGTCTTTCCAGAGATGATATAGAATCTGTGATTAAAAAACCATTACCCGATTTACCAGAACATTCTGATAAAAATGCACGCCTTGCACCAGGTAGATTGGCAAAACATTATGCTCCCAAAGCAAAATTAAGATTAAACGCAACGCATATAGATAATGATGAATCTCTATTAGCCTTTGGCAATAAGCTTCCAGACTATCCCAGTGCCATGATAAATTTAAGCAAAACGGGAAATTTACCAGAAGCTGCCACAAATTTATTTTCTGCTTTACATGAGTTAGAAGAGGTAAGTGATAAAATCGCCATTATGCCAATTCCCAATCATGGTCTAGGTGAAGCCATCAATGACCGCTTACAACGTGCTGCCAAATAAATGGAAAAAAATTACCAGATTAAACT
>CAYMEP010000067.1:0-5995 GCA_964389695.1 uncultured Rhodobiaceae bacterium
CTATTGGTGAAATAGAATGTTCTTTTAAAGCGGTCTCATGCTGTTTATTCCCACGTATGGCTAATAACCCACCATGTATCATTGGGTGTAAGGTTTTGACCCGTCCATCCATCATTTCTGGGAATTTGGTCAAATCGCTGACTTCAAGTACAGGTAAGCCAGAGTCTCTTAGAATCTTAGCAGTGCCTCCTGTAGAGATGAGTTCTATATTACGTTTGTGTAATTCTTGTGCAAACTCTACAATACCACTTTTGTCTGAAACAGAGATTAATGCACGTTTTATAAAAAGGTTATTAGATGATGACATTGTTTTTTATTTCTCCGTAGTTCTTGTTCATTTTTAGCATGAGCAGTGCTTTGTCGCAAGAGGTCCCGTGTGGTTCTTCTTAAGCACGTTTTAGCGTCCATTTAATTTGGGCTCCATCTTGGGGATGTGTATGTCCTTCTATGGTTATTTGTTGATTTTGTTGAGGTGTATTATTCATACCCATATAGATACTGTTTGATAGGCGTAATTTTATATCACTGGGACTATTTGTTTGAAATTGCCACCCTTCTTCATTTCGTAAAATGAGCATTGCGGTTTTCTCATTTTGAGATAAAGAGATTTTTATACGAGGGTGAATATGGAAACGTATGATAAAAGGTTGTGCTTTTAGGTTTGTTTTATTTCTTACAGGTAATAAACAGTCCTCACCTCTTAAGTCTAATCCGTCATTTTTTAGGTAAAGCCGTCTTTGATGTATTAATCCTAGAATTTGTGCGTAACCTGCATGTGATGTTTCTATCCAATAGGCACTATTATCTTCTAAGCGTCTTGCGTGTGTTTTGAGGTCTATAAATTTCAATGGAGTATTGAATGATTTTATCTTTTTTACTTTTGGAACGAAAAAATTAGAATCTAAATTGGGGAAGCTTATTGTACTATGGGCAGAAGGTCCACGTGTTGCTTGCCGCCAAGTCGACCCATTCATAAAATTTGCCCCGCAATTGACAATAATACGATGTATTCCACGTTGGAATTCAAAAGAAAGGGGCGCAAAGTGACTTTGTGTACTAAAAGCGCCTTTGGGAATGGTGCCTACATCAATCATTAATTTACTTTTATGGCTTGAGAGAAGTTGGTAACCACTGACATGGGCAAAAGTGAAACTTTTCTTTTGTAAGGTTTTTGCGGGTAGTAAGGCATCTATCATGTTTTTATCATTTTCTAAACTACCATTGAAAACGCATAGTTTTCCATCAGAATAGCGAAAGAACTTTAGAATTTCTCTCATGGATTTTATATATCTTGGAATATCTGTGGGGATATTTATATTGCGTTTTTTGAGTGTTATCTCTATGGCGATTAAATCGGCCAAAATAGGAAGAATTGCGTCAGGGGAACGGCTAATATGACCGCCATCACTTAAAATTTGTCTTTTGAGCTCACGACAAAGTATTTGTAATGTTGAATGAAGGCGTAGTGTGGCATGACTGAGTGTAAGTGTAGAGTATGTAAGTCCTGTGATGGCTTGTAGGCGCTCTATACCATCGGGGGCGTGTTGAGCGGTATAGGATAAAACGCCTGCTTGTAAATTCATGGATAGTAGAATTACGTTTTTCTGGTTGTTAGAAATGTAAGGAAGTATAGCTGGTAAGAGGCTGCTCCATGTCAAGAAACGTCGAGCAATAATTGAGGGTTGCCATGCAATCTTATTGCGAAGTGGTTTGCGTTGTGTCCAGCGTATTATGGTTCTAATGATTTCTCTCTTGGCTTCGTCATTTCCGGTAGCTATAAGGTGGCGTGCCCAATCAAAACTATGTAAGGAGGCGACCCATATATTATTGGGAGGTGCAATAGAGAAGGGGCATTTCTGATTCTCATTGTTTATATTTGCTCCTTTGAGAGGATAATAACCATTTAACCACGCTTTTCCTAAATCTGGATTTCCAGGACGTAAATCGTAAGGGTAGGTATCGATAAGGTCAGATGTTTTATATTTTAGTAAGTTCTTGTTTGATAAATTAGCTAATGTAAATAACTTTACTTTATTTTGATAGAAACTACTTCTTTCTTTTAGAGAGTCAAAAATATTCATGATATTCATGATGTTACTTGTCCTCTTATTATTTTGTGGCTTGTCTTAATGTATCTATATTTTGGGCATAAAAACTAGCGCCTCCTGTAAATGCTGCCGTTCCTGCTACTAATACATTTGCACCTGCATTGATAACATAAGGTGCTGTATCTTTGTTGATACCGCCATCTACTTCTAGATCTATATATTTTCCAGATTTTGTGATTATATCTCTGATTTGAACAATTTTATCTAATTGGTTGTGCATAAACGTTTGTCCTCCGAATCCTGGTTCTACGGTCATGACTAGGACTAGATCTAGTTGTGGTATGAGATGAGTTATTTCGGATATTGGTGTATTTGGTTTTATAGATATGCCTATTTTACATCCTGTTTTTTTGATTAGGTCGATAGTTTTTTGCGGTGTATTTGTTGCTTCGATATGGAATGTGATTATGTCTGCGCCTGCTTTTGCAAATTCGTTAATAAATTTATCTATGGGTTTTATCATGAGGTGTACATCTAGGGGTTTTGTTGCATATGGTTTTATGCTTGCAACGACACCTGCGCCTATGGTTATGTTTGGAACAAAATGCCCATCCATGATGTCTATATGTATGTAATCACCACCTGCATTGCAGATTTCTTTAGTTTCTTCGCCTAGTTTCGCGAAATTGGCGGCAAGGATTGATGGGGCTATTTTTATACTCTTTTCCATTCTTTTTGATTAGAGTAATTCTGAATTTTTTGCAAGTTTGGAATAGTTCTGTAGGGATATTGTTAGGTAATTAGAATGAAGAATGTTTAGGTTGTATTCGGTTAAATTTAATGGTTAAAGTGTGTTTTAAGTTTTATTATATTTGGAGTTTTATTATGAAGTTTTTTCGTACTCTAGGTTTCCTAGGTTTATTCGTATTTGTGTCATTGAGTTTGAGTGGGGGTGATAATAAGGATACAGAAGGTAAAGATTGTAATAATAATGTCGATTGCGACGACCACTACTCTCTCGCTGCTTATTTATGTAATAATAATGTATGTAGATTATCTTGTGAGACAAATAACAATTGTACGAGTAGTCAGGTTTGTCGTTTTGTTGGGCCAGATAAGGTATGTATAAAGCGATGAAAGAGTTAATTGCGTCTGCGACAAGAGTGTCTTGATACTTGTATTTGATGTGGGGCGTGGGGTTATTCGCACGGAGTTTATCTTTCTCATAATAAGATAAAGGGGGGTTTACCCCTTCGGGGCCCTAGCCTCCTTAGACCCCGATTTATTTAGAGGGCAACAAGCCGTGCTGCAAAAAATCCGTCCATGCCTCCATCATCAAACAACAAAGCAGGGGTTGTTCGTATCATACCAGTAGAAGATAATGCACCAAATGGAATCTCTTCAAAGCTTTTTAAGCGAAACTTATCATTACGACCTAAAAAAGAGTCAATACAACGCTCACCTTCCCTAGGATCGAGTGAACAACTACAATAAATTAACTCACCACCATGTCTAACCCACAAACTAGCCTTATCTAATAAATCATCTTGTAATTTCATCAAACGCTCAATGCTTTTAGGTTTACGATGTAAAGAAATATCAGGGTGACGACGAATTGTCCCTGTGGCAGAACAGGGAGCATCAAGTAAAACAATGTCATATTTCTTTTGAGTAGACCATTTCAGAGCATCAGACTCAACTAACTCTGCCCTTAATTCTGTCCTCTCTAAATTCTCCTGTAAACGAGACAAACGAGAGCCAGAAATATCCAACGACGTAACCTTTGCACCACGACTTGCAAACTGTAGTGTTTTACCACCAGGAGCCGCACAAATATCTAAAATGGTTTTCCCATTTAAATCTGACAATCCAGAAACAGGTAACCCAGCTGCAACATCTTGAATCCACCAATCGCCTTCAGAAAAACCAGATAATTCAGGAATCTTACCAGCATCATGTAAACGTAAATGAGTCGATGTTAAAACCGTTGCATGAGTTTTCTTTGCCCAAATTTGTGCCATCTGGCTATCTTTGAAACATAAATCTAAAGGAGGCGTATTTTGATGTTGAAGCGCTATTTTTTCTGCAATGTCTTGCCCATAAGTTTTAACCCAAATTTCAAACATCCATTCAGCACTATTACGTGCGGGGCTTTCGGGTAAAGACGGAAGCGTGTTAGACAGTTTCCGTAATACGGCATTGATAAGACCACGATAAGGTTTCTCACGATGACCGAGACAATTTAATGTTTCATTGATAGCGGCATGTGCGGCTGTTTTCATATAACAAATTTGAGTTATCCCGATTTGTAAAGCTGCACGCGCAAAATGAGGACGAGGAGGAATTGGCTTTTTTAAAAAATGAGTCATATAAGCAAAAATATCACCACGATGCCTCAAACAAATTAAAACCATATTACGTGCAAAAGCGTGATCACGAGTATTTAATTTTTGTAATCTATCGGAAGCCTCATCTAAGGTTTTTCCTGCTTCAATCGAAGCTAACATTTTTATAGCGGCTAATCGGGTATTCTGCATTTAATGGTTTAAGCATCTTGCATTCAATGATGCAACTTGTCATATTACTTTATGGAAAAAAAACCAAATAAAGAGACTCTGAACAAAGCACTAAAAGAAGCCTTATTGCGTCAGAGTCAAAAAGACTCAGAGCAAAAAAATATGCCCCGTGAAGAGGGGGGAACAAATGGAAAAGAACCGACACGTTATGGCGATTGGGAAAAAAAAGGAATTGCTGTTGATTTCTAAACCATGGTTATTTTGTTGTTTTGTTTTTCTTCTTCTCTTTCCATTGATAGGCAATGCCAAAAAGAACAAAGATATTTTACGTCATTCATATCCTATTCAAGTGATTAAAGTGATTGATGGTGATACGATTTCTGTACGAGTACCAATTTGGTTAGGACAAATGAAGGAAATTGATATCCGTTTGAAAGGTGTAGATACGCCCGAAATACAAGGTCGTTGTCACAAGGAAATACAAAAAGCAAAAAAGGCAAAACGTTTTGTAAAGAAGTGGGTAAAAAGAAAAACACTATATATTAAAAATATCGAGCCAGATAAATATGGTAGTCGTGTCTTAGCTGATTTGTATCATAGAAAGAGTAACCCTCAATATTTATCAAAGCTACTCCTTAAAAAAGGTCTTGCAAAACCATATTATGGAGGACAAAAACTGTCTTGGTGTGAGTGAAATATTTTACCGACGGTTTTGACGTGTCTCAATAAGGTTATCGATAATAGTCGGATCGGCAAGTGTTGATGTATCCCCTAAATTTGAATAATCATTTTCTGCAATTTTGCGTAAAATACGACGCATAATTTTTCCCGATCTTGTTTTGGGGAGTGCAGGTGATAACTGAATATAATCTGGTGTAGCGATAGGACCTATTTCTTTTCGTACCCATCTTTTCAATATATCTTTATACTCATCACTGGCGATAATATTTGCATTTAGGGTTACATAACAATAAATTCCTTGACCTTTAATGTCATGAGGACAACCAACAACAGCGGCCTCTGCAACATCTTTATGAGCCACTAATGCACTCTCAATTTCGACCGTACCAAGACGATGACCAGATACATTCAAGACATCATCCACTCGACCTGTAATCCAGTAATATCCATCTTCATCACGACGGCAACCATCGCCTGTAAAATAATATCCAGAATATTGTGTGAAATAAGTATCGATAAAACGTTGATGATCTCCATAAACTGTACGCATTTGTCCCGGCCATGATTCTGCTATACATAAATTTCCTTCTGCGGCACCTTCTAATATATTCCCTTTCGAATCCATTAAAACAGGTTGAATGCCAAAAAACGGACGAGTTGCTGAGCCGGGTTTTAAGTCTGTTGCTCCAGGAAGAGGTGTAATCATTGCGGCGCCTGTTTCTGTTTGCCACCATGTGTCTACAATAGGGC
>CAYMEP010000068.1:0-5968 GCA_964389695.1 uncultured Rhodobiaceae bacterium
AATCTATACTGTCAACTAATTTTGTATCTAGAATTTCCGCACTCATATCGTAATACTCTTTTACTGGATCACTATCGAATCTTAATTCAATCAGAGGGTGGTCACTTGAACCAAGATCATTAGTATATAATTTACAAACCGCATCACCATCATCATCATAAAAGTCGTACCCTAGTGATGCTGTATCAAAACTTAGTGTTACACCATATTCAGGTCTAAAAATAAATCCAAACTCTTGAATAGTACCATCATTTGCCGGTTGATTTACACTAAAAGTTAAGTCCCCTTGAGGTACAATTTGTAAAGTCTTTTTTGTATTTGACATGGGTTTATCTTTCTAATTAGTTATCTAAACCTAAAACTACTATACTTTTTTTAGTATGTATACTTCATATTCTTGCTATCACTCCTATTGTGAAAGTCTTTTCTTTTGGCAAATGAGGTGGCGGTTTATCTTTGCCCCATTTAATAAATGTAGAGTAGTTATCAGTAAGAGGGATGTTAATAATCCATGCATTAAAAGAAGTATATTTTTGGTGCTGATAATTCCAAGAGAGAGTATCGTATCTTTCATATCCTATTTCCCATTTTTTATAGCCTAAAGCTATAGAGGTTTTGAGCGCATAACTTCCTTCATTATTTGACCAATATACTAATTTATTCTCTAATTCAGTACGTATATATAAATTATAACGACTAATATTATAAATGACATCACCATGGGCGATATTGAAAGAAATACCAACTTTATTCTTATTTTGACGGCTATAGTTCATAGTTAAACCAATACTAGAAACCTTGTTACGTCCTATGGTTGGACTATTCTTTCTAAGCATTTTATAAAATGATGAGGGGAATAGAGAGGGGCTCATCCAATTAGCTTGGAAACGTAAACCGGTTTCAGTAACGAAGACTTTCGGACGAACTAACTTAACACCTGCACCATGATGACCAAAAATCAGTTTGTTTGTAAAGGTTATCTTATCTGTAAGCCCATATTCAGTAAAGAAATCAAACTCAGCTCCACCGTAAGGAATTTGAATATCATTTACGGTGGTTGTATTCGCATTATATTTGCGGAAAGAGGAAAAAATATTTAAATGACCTTTTTCAATGACCCAAGCTTCAGCATAAGCAGGGGGGGCTCTAGAAATAAATAAGCTAAGAAAATAAGCTAAGAAAATATAAAATTGTATCGCTCTATACATGTTGTGTATTATTATAGTCTTATCGATCTATTTAATAGGTTATAATAAAATTATGATAGGTTTCAACAATGATATCATTTTTAAAAAAACGTCGTTCAGTCTTAGTTAAATTAATACAAGAGCCTGCACCTCATCAGGACGAAATTAAAGAGTTACTTCAAATTGCGACTCGTGTTCCAGATCATGGAAAATTATCTCCTTGGCGGTTTATTATATTGCAGGGAGAGGTGCGAAGAACGTTAGGAAAATATTTAGCGGAAGTTATTTTAGAGGAAAACCCAAACATATCAGAATCTATGTTGAAAATAGAACAGACACGTTTTTTAAGAGCCCCTCTAATCATTGTGGTTATATCTTCACCTAAAAATCCACATAAAGTTCCAGAATGGGAACAAGTTTTATCTGCGGGTGCTGCTGCACAAAATTTATTGATTGCAACTCAAGCTATGGGGTATGCCGCACAATGGGTAACAGAATGGTATAGTTATCATACAAAAGTTAGATCGTATTTGAAATTAACAGATTCTGAAAAAATCGTTGGTTTTATTTATATTGGAACAACCGAAATCAAGCCTCAAGAACGAGACAGACCAAAGATAGAAGATGTTGTACAATGGGGACTTTAAGACTGAAATTGTTCATGTAAAATACGTTCTTCAAAATTATAATCAGAATCAAATAAGACTTTTAATTCATAATGATTATCTTGTGAGATATGAACATGGACAATATCATGAAAAGCGACGTGATCCGCAACGACATTAACAGGACGTTTGTGAGAATGAAGAATATCAATAGAAACTTCTGCCGTATTAGATAATAAAGCACCACGCCAGCGTCTTGGTCTAAACGCAGAAATTGGAGTGAGGGCAAGTAAATTAGATTCAAGAGGAATAATTTGCCCATGAGCAGAAAAATTATAGGCAGTAGACCCAGCAGGTGTTGAGAGAAGAATACCATCACAAATGAGTTCTTGCATACGGATTTGTGAATCAACACTGATTCTTAATTTTGCAGTTTGTGCACTTTGACGTAAAATTGAGACCTCATTAATGGCAATTGCTTCATGTTTTTTTCCATTTTTGTCTGTCGCAATCATTTTTAACGGATGTAATATTGTTTGGCTTGTTTTTTGTAAACGTTTGGGTAAATCCTCTAAATAATAAGGGTTTGTTAAGAAACCTAAAGTCCCTAGATTCATTCCAAATGTTGCAATATCACACCGTTGTTTCTTTAGGTTTTCATGAAGACTATGTAGCATCAGTCCATCTCCGCCCAGAGCGATAAGATATTCTGCCTCTTCAAAAGGAACAGTCTCATATTTTGTAAGAATATCAGTCTTTGCCTTTTCTGCTTCAGGACGATTTGTTGATGTTAATGCAAACTTTGGAGTCATGATATTATTTTATAAATGATTAGGAAATATAGTGGGGGTATCGTTTGTGTGCCAAGGAGAATATTTTTCCATAATATAGGAAAGCCTATCAGAGTTTAGGAACTGCATAAGCCATTTTATTATATTTGTATATTCTGGTTGTTTTGTTAGATATGCATTAAACCACTCTGTATCAGCAAGACGAAATTGGCGTATAAATGGTAAAATAGCGATGTCTGCTAAACATATTTTATGACCAAATAGCCATTTTTTTCCTTCTAATTGTTCATTTAATGTCTGAAGAAATGCACAGCATTTTTGACGATGTAGATTTGTATCAATTTGTTCATCATAGCGTTCACTATATTTATAGCGATCTAAATGAGGTTTGAATTTATGATCTGTTTCTGTAATTAATCTTTGAACATTAGAGTTATCAATAGAGAGTAAGTTTTCTGGATCATTTTGTTTTAATGCCCAAAACATAATGTCTAAGCTTTCATCTATCACTTCTTCTGTGTTGGGTAGAATTAAAACGGGGACAGTCCCTTTTGGTGAGAACTCAAGCATAGAGACTGGTTTTTCTCGTAAGATAATTTCTCGTAATTCACAGGGTATTTGTGCTGATGCCAAGGCTAACCTAGCACGCATCGCATAAGGACAACGACGAAAACTATATAAAATTGGATATGTCATGCTCATGTCATACTTGTCCAATATGGTTAGTTCCTCTTTTTTGGAAAATCTCTACTTGCTTTTGTCGATCTGAATAACGTTTTAATTGTTTTTCACTATGTGAACCATGGCATTTATGACAAGCTATACCAGCTTGATAATGTTTATGTGTTTTATCTTTTTGAGTGATAGGCATACGGCAGGCGTGACACATATCATATTCGCCTTGTTCTAAACCTTGTTTAACAGAAACACGGTTATCAAACACAAAACACTCTCCCTCCCAAAGACTATCTTCTGGTTGCACCATCTCAATATATTTTAATATACCACCTTTAAGATGGTAAACATTTTTGAAGCCTTCTTGTAATAGGTAACTAGTAGATTTTTCACAACGAATCCCGCCTGTACAAAACATTGCAATATTTTTTGGCTTTTTTTCTTTAACCATCGGTTTGAGTGTATTTTCAACATAATCAACAAATTCACGGAAAGTTTTGGTTTTCGGATCTAAGGCATTTTTAAATGTACCAATTTCGACTTCATAATCATTTCTTGTATCAATAACAATCGTGTCAGGGTCTTCTAACATGTTATTCCATTGCTTTGGAGGAATGTAAGCGCCAGTCGTATTTTCTGGATCAATGGAAGGTTGTCCTAAAGTGACAATTTCTTTTTTTAGGCGAACTTTCATTCGATGAAAAGGTTGTTCTATACAGAAAGAAAACTTTGCTTCAATATCTGTAAATAACGCATTTTTTTGTAAAAATTCCATTAATATACAAATATCATCATAATGCCCAGACACTGTCCCATTTAGTCCCTCAGGTGCGAGTAAAATTGTTCCATAGATGTTTTGTTTACGACATAAGGTCTGTAATTGAGGACGAAATTCCTTAAATTCAATAAAATTAACAAACTTATACATCGCCATAACAATAATAGGGGTTTCTTGGGGAGGGTAAGGAATTGTTTGCATCATAATTTACTCATTTATTTTATATGATAAAAATATAAAATAAATATTAGAAAATATCTAGTCATAAGTATAATATATGTTTATATGTAGAAGCAGTGCCGGTATAGCTCAGTTGGTAGAGCATCTGATTTGTAATCAGGGGGTCCGCGGTTCAAGTCCGTGTGCCGGCACCAGTATTTATCTTGTAAATCAATGACTTGTAAATTATGTGAAATTTACTACATTACATATTTTGTGGTTAGCAGGGCTATAGCAAGGTTTGTAAAAACTGGTAGTGATGTAAAAAGCAAGCTTAACCAATACCCAATTTAGGCAGATTATCAACGATTTTCACTGTTTTAAGGCTGATTGTGATGACTTTTTGCAATAGCTTTAGAGGATATGCTGAATCATTCATGGTTTCTAGTGAATAATCATTAGCATCTTTAGTGATTATTCGGTCTTTATCTGTGGTGACTTTTTGTCTATTAGTCAATTTCTGATTTACGAAAACGCCAGTTACCACCAACTTTAAATGCTGGAAGTTTGCCGTCTGATGTTAAGCGATCAGAGATCTTGAGATAGCTTTCCAGCTCTTTAATCGTTGGAGTGTAATGGAATAATATCTTGACGGATGCTCATTAGGGATAAAAATCGCGTAAGTCTTCTTCTAATAAACGTACTTAGTTTGTAATAATTCAGCCTAAAGCAGATTAGAAAAGTTACGATAAATATGTAAGAATGCAGTTTTCTATTATAGCTTAATATAAATCAGTAAGTAATGAAGCAAAGTTAGCTTGTATTGTTTCTCTTTTTGTAAATTCAGTTTTTGTGCCTGGTTGAGTTCCTTCTATATTCTCTTGGAATATTTTATAGCTCTCATCGTATACTGGTTTTGAAATTATTGTTTGTACCACTTCATGATTGAGGTATGCAGAACGATTATCAATATTTAATGAGCCAATAAGCGTAGTGTCTCCGTCAGTCATCAGCATTTTCATATGTAGTGGTTTATTAGGTCTATAAATTTTGGCCCCTCGTCTTTCAAAACTTCTTAAGGTAAAATTTACAATGTTTTCAAAATGGGTATGGTTACTATGTAAAGGTACAATTATTTGTACATCTACCCCTCTAGCAATGGTAAGATTTAAAGCATTAGTAAGTGCTTTTGTTGGTATGAAATATGGAGTGATTAAGTAACAGCTTTCCTTGGCGCTCAAGATGGCATTAGCATATGAAATAGCTAAAGCGTTTGACAGAGGGGTTATGAGTGAGAATGATAATTGATTAACGCCTTGACCTTCTGGAGCTATATCACGTATTTCTTGGAGATCTTCTTTCGTTATCGCTTTAGCCATTTGTGCTTGAGGTGTTTTATTATATTTAAAGAGGTAGTCAATATAATTGATTGCATGCATTGCTGCTATTGTACTTTTAATTTTAATACTCACATTATGAATATGCGGCACATTAGGGTCTTCATATAAATCACGAATATTATGAGAACCTATCCATGTATATTCATCATCCACACATACTATTTTACTGTGTAGTCGGTGATTGAGGCGAAAGAAATTTGATTTGTTAAAACGGTTATAAAAAGTAGAAAACCCTGTGGCATTTATTTTTTTATCAAGCTCTTTTGAATAATTAAGTTGTCTAAAGCCTAAAGCATCAATTAATAATTTTACCGTCACTCCTCTTTTTTGTGCAGCTTTCATAAAAATATTTAAATTATTACATAATAAAGTT
>CAYMEP010000069.1:0-5762 GCA_964389695.1 uncultured Rhodobiaceae bacterium
GATAGAGAGAGGAATGCTGATAAGATCAATTAATATCTTGATCCCTACGCCAAGGATAATACAGGCTAAAATAGCACGTAATTGTTCACCTTTTAATTTTTGACCATAATTGCTCCCAATTTGTGCGCCCAGAACTCCACCAACCATAAGTGTTATTGCTAAAATAAAATCTACACTATGATTGACACTAGCGTGCATTATGGTGATGGCGATCATCACAAAAATAATTTGAAATAAGGAGGTGCCAATAACAACATGAGTGGGCATGCGTAAAATGTAAATCATTGCAGGAACAAGGATAAACCCTCCTCCTACCCCCATAATCGAAGATAAAACGCCCACGATAAGGCTAATAAACAAGGGAGGAAGAATACTGGTATAAAGATGAGAAGTCTTAAAATACATTTTAAATGGTAAATGGTGTAACCATGTATGTTTCTTCGTTCGTCGTAAGGAAGGTTTTTTTTTAGTATTATTAAATATGGTATTTAGGCTTTCGTAGAGCATTAATGTGCCAATGAAGCCCAATAGACACGTATAACAAAGAGAAATTATTAAATCGAGTTGTCCGATTTTGACTAAAAAAGAAAATAGTTTTATGCCTAATAAAGCTCCCAAACAGCCACCAATTAATAACACAATGCCCATTTTAATATCAATAGTACGTTTTTTCCAATGTGCTAATCCACCTGATATAGAGCTGGCAAGAATTTGGTTGGCTTCTGTGGCAATTGCAATGCCAGGAGGAATGCCCGTAAAAATGAGTAAGGGGGTCATTAAAAATCCACCGCCAACACCAAGCATGCCAGATAAGAATCCGACAATAAATCCCATTGCTATAAGAACATGAATGCCAATGCTGATTTCTGCGATTGGCAGATATATTTGCATGAAAAACCTAAAATGACAAAAGTTACACAATTGACTGTAGCATATCTATGCTGCTTTACCTAGCCATTTGGTAGAATCAATTATGTAACTTCTGTGATTGAAAAGGTTTAAGATACTTTCCATAATCGCTCTGTGTCATTTTCTCGACAGGAATAAAGCGTAAGGCAGCTGAATTTACGCAATAACGTAACCCTGTTGGTTGAGGACCATCTTTAAATACATGCCCTAAGTGGCTGTTTGCATGTTGAGAACGCAATTCTTGGCGAGGGTAGAAAAGTTTCCAGTCGGTTCTTTGGACAATATTTTTGGGTTCTAAAGGGCGTGTGAAAGAAGGCCACCCTGTACCACTTTTATATTTATCTATAGAAGAAAATAGAGCTTCACCAGATATAATATCAACATAGATGCCGTGTTTCTTATGGTTCCAATAACTGTTTTTAAAAGCTGGTTCTGTTCCCATTTTCTGGGTAACATTGTACTGCTCTTTGGTAAGTTTTTTTTGTAATTCTTGATCAGTTGGCATTACAAATTCTTCTAGAGGGCTGGCGTAGCTATTAGGTAAAATATTTGTTAATATAATGAGAAAAAAAGCTATATAAATGATACGCATTGAAACCCCTTTGTTTTTAATGAATTTTTATATTAAATTAATACTGTCCTTGATTTGTGTCAACTTTGTAATTTGCAGATTATTACTCGTTATAAAGATACATTTTAAATTATTCTAAAAATAGAAACACTACCTATTGACGTTTCTATTCGACTAAGACACTATATATTGTGTTTGAAGTGAATGTATGGTTTTTCCTGATATTTGCAATATTTTGAATGTTTTGACCGTTTTGAAGTTGCTTTGGAAGAAAATATTACATTTCTCTGTGGGTATCTACTGTATTTAAGTAGGATTAAAATCGACTAATATGAGGCAATTATGTATAATAACGTAGAGACAAAATTAGACCAAGAAAATGAACATGAAAGTGAGCAAGAAATGAAGGATTTGGAGCTAGAGAAAATGCAAAAGAGCGTGTTGCCTCATACTTCTATATCCCCTGATACAGAGACACTTGATTCAATGCCTGAATCTTTAGACATTATTGACCAAATACAATTTGAGAATCGTCCAAGTGTTATGGTTGACCACCACCGTGATGCCTTGTTGACTAAATTTGGTAAAGCAACTTTGAATGATCGTTATTTAATGCCTGGGGAAACGTCACAATCACTTTTTGCACGTGTGGCCTCTTATTACGGAGATGATAAAGAACACGCGCAGAGACTTTATGGTTATATGTCTAAATTGTGGTTTATGCCAGCAACTCCAATATTGTCTAATGGAGGAACGGGTCGTGGTTTGCCGATTTCTTGTTTTTTGAATGAAGCAGATGATAGTTTGGCCGATATTGTCGATTTATGGAATGAAAATGTTTGGCTGGCGTCACGTGGTGGTGGAATCGGGAGTTATTGGGGCAATTTGCGTTCTATCGGGGAAAATGTGGGGGCTAATGGAAAAACATCAGGTATTGTTCCTTTTATATGTGTTATGGATAGTTTAACTTTAGCGATTTCACAAGGCTCATTAAGACGTGGTTCAGCTGCAGTTTACTTGCCCGTAGATCATCCTGAAATCGAAGAATTTGTTGAAATTCGTCGTCCGACAGGTGGAGATCCTAATCGTAAAGCTTTAAATTTGCATCATGGTGTTTTGATTTCAGATTCGTTTATGCGTGCTGTCGAAGCTGATGATTCATGGGCGTTGCGTAGTCCTAAGGACGGTGCGGTGCAAGCAACGGTGTCTGCACGAGAATTATGGATTCGTTTGTTGATTGCACGAATTGAAACAGGTGAACCTTATATGGTGTTTAAAGATACGGTAAATAACAAACGTCCTGAACATCAAAAAATGTTGGGATTAGAGGTGAAAACATCTAACCTATGTGCGGAGATTACACTGCCAACAGGGTTGGATCATCTGGATAAAAGGAGGACGGCGGTATGTTGTCTTTCTTCTTTGAATGTAGAAAAGTTTGCAGAATGGGAAGATGATAAAAATTTTATTCCTGACGTGATGAGATTTTTGGATAATGTTTTAGAAGATTTTATAAAACTGGCGCCTGATACAATGCAAAAAGCAAAATATGCGGCAACTCGTGAACGTAGTGTTGGTTTGGGTGTTATGGGGTTACATTCTTTTTTGCAGGCGAATATGATTCCATGGGAATCAGTGATGGCAAAGGTGTGGAATAAGCGGATTTTTGAACATATAAAAATACAAGTTGATCAAGCTTCTAAAGATCTTGCACAAGAACGGGGCGCATGTCCTGATGCCAAAGAATGTGGTATAAATGAACGTTTCTCTAATAAAACAGCGGTAGCTCCAACGGCATCTATTTCTATTATTTGTGGAGGAACAAGTCCTGGTATTGAACCAATCGTTGCCAATAGTTTTACTCATAAAACATTGTCAGGTTCATTTAATGTACGTAACCGCCATTTGAATAAATTGTTGGATGAAAAGGGAATAAATACAGATGAAGTATGGGCGTCTATAGCATTGCATGGAGGGTCTGTGGGGCACCTTGATTTTTTAACAAAAGATGAAAAAGCAGTGTTTAAGACAGCTTTTGAAATTGATCAAGCGTGGGTGATAGATTTGGCGGGAGATCGTGCACCGTTGATTGACCAGTCTCAATCGGTGAATGTATTTGTGCCGCCTAATGTTCATAAACGTGAATTACATGAAATTCACTTCCAAGCATGGAAGAAAGGTGTAAAAAGCCTATATTATTGTCGTTCCTTGTCTATTCAGCGTGCAGAGAAAAATGAGGATACCTCTAATGATTTTTCGGTAAAAGCACCAGATTCTATAGATAGTGCGGGTGAACAAAATTATGAAGAATGTTTAGCTTGTCAGTAGATTCGTGTAACGGACCAAATGATCAATATAACGGAGAAACCATATGTCTGTATTAGAAGAGCGCCTTGTTTATAAACCTTTTCGTTATCCTTGGGCTTATGATGCATGGTTGACACAGCAGCGTATTCATTGGCTCCCTGAAGAAGTGCCCTTAGCAGAAGATGTTAAGGATTGGTGTAAAACTCTCAGTGATGGAGAACGTAATCTATTAACACAGATTTTTCGATTTTTTGTACAGGCTGATGTAGAGGTGAATAATTGTTATATGAAACATTATAGCCGTATCTTTAAACCCACAGAGATTCAAATGATGCTGGCTGCTTTCTCTAATATGGAGACTGTGCATATTGCTGCTTATTCACATTTATTAGATACTATTGGTATTCCAGAGGTGGAATATGAAGCATTTTTAAAATACCAAGCTATGAAAGATAAATATGATTACATGCAAAAATGGGGCGTGGAAACAAAAGCTGATATTGCTAAAACATTAGCTGTTTTTGGTGCATTTACAGAAGGGTTACAGCTCTTTGCATCTTTTGCTATTTTAATGAATTTTCCAAGATTCAATAAAATGAAAGGAATGGGACAAATTATCACTTGGTCGGTGCGTGATGAGACATTACATACAAACTCTATTATTCAACTGTTCCGAACTTTTATTGATGAAAATCCTGAAGTTTGGAATGCTCAGTTGCGGGAGGATTTGTATATAGCTTGTAAAACGATTATTAAACATGAGGATGCATTTATTGATTTAGCGTTCCAAAGAGGTGAAATAGAAGGTTTATCAGGAGATGAGGTGAAACAATATATTCGTTTTATTGCAAATCGTCGCTTGAAGCAATTAGGGCTGAATGTTTTATATGAAGATATAAAAAAGAATCCTTTGCCGTGGATGGATGAGATGCTAAGTGGTATTGAGCATGCAAACTTTTTTGAAAGTAGAGCGACGGAATATTCTAAAGCTTCTACAGAGGGTTCGTGGGAAGACGTTTTTGGCTAGTGTGATGGCTTATAAGGTAAGGCCGTTGGATAAGGTCATTTATTAATATATTGGGTGTTAAGGGAAAAGTAGATGTTTAGGAAATGGTTTTTGTGTTTATTTATCACGAATCTTATTTGTTTTTCAGCTTCTGCAAAAGAAGAAAATGCTAGGCAATATACACGGGAATCTCCGCAATATGAAGAACGAGTCTTTGATATATATCGTGGTAAGATAGATATAGGTAGTCATGTTATTGTTATAGAGCGTGATTCTCAAAATGTTGTGCATACGGTGACAACTACATCAGATATTTTATTAAAATTTGGTTTTGCTACTCTTTATTATCTAAAATATAAAGGAGTAGAAGAGTGGAAAGATGGTCAATTGAATTCATTCGTATCGTATACTGATGATAATAGGAAACGTAAATTTGCAAAAATTATACGACATTCTACTAATAATATATTGGTAGAAGGTATGGATGGTTCTAAGTTTTCTGATGTTGCAGTGGTGCCTACAACATTCTGGAGTGTTGATAATGTTAAAATGAATTATCTAGTCGATACATTAAATGGTGATATGTTTTTTGTAGAGTCTGTTTTTTCTGGGGACGAAATGGTAAAAACAAAAGATTCTCAAATATATGCATCTAAATATCATGTTGGAAACGGTAATTATGAACGTGATTTATGGTACGATGATAGAGGGTTGCTTGTACGGGTTGAATTTAGAGGACCTCATGGAGCAAAATTACGTTATGTAATGCGTTGATTGGTCATTGGTGCTGCCGGAGAGAGTTGAACTCTCGACCTCTCCCTTACCAAGGGAGTGCTCTACCCCTGAGCTACGGCAGCAAAATCAAACGAATACTATTGCCATAAATGGACGTGTTATGCAAGGTACAAAGATGGAGCCTGCAAAGGGCTATGATTATGTGATGATATGTTGTATGGTTTAGTCGCATAT
>CAYMEP010000070.1:0-5657 GCA_964389695.1 uncultured Rhodobiaceae bacterium
CACCACCACCAACCCCAAGTAATCCTGCAAGAACCCCTGATAATATTCCCGAGCATGCAAATATAAAACATAAAAATAATAAATCATAAGTCATAATATATTCCTTTAAACTTTTATTATATCTTTACGGTTGTTGCGTTCTGCTAATGCATATTTTAATACGTCTATTTTAGCATCGGCTGGTGTCGCATGTTCGCTAAGAAAACGTCGCCATAATGCTCCACCTGATTGTCCTTGGTATAACCCCATCAAATGTTTTGTCAAATGATGTAATTTTCCACCTGCATGTAACATATTCTCAGCATAAGGAATCAATTTCTCTAACACCTCTTCACGTGACAAGGGCAATGTTTTGTCATCAAAAAAATTCTGACCTACCATAGATAACATATATGGATTTTTATAAGCTTGTCGTCCAATCATAACACCATCCACAAAAGGTAAATGAGTCTCTACTGCTTCTAGGTTATTGATACCGCCATTAATAATAATCGTTAAATCAGGATAATTTTGTTTTAATTTATAAACTAAATCATAATCAAGAGGAGGAACATCTCTATTTTCTTTTGGACTAAGACCTTTAAGCCATGCTTTACGTGCATGAATAATAAAAACACGACACCCTACATCAGCACTTTGTTGAACAAGGTCAAATAAAGCTATATCAGAATCTTGATCATCAACACCAATACGACACTTTATACTCACCTCTATATTTACTTTCTGGCGTATAGAATCCACACATTCAGCAACTAATTTAGGCTCTTTCATTAAGCAAGCTCCAAAACGCCCTGATTGCACACGGTCAGAAGGACAACCAATGTTTAAGTTAATTTCATCATAACCATATGCCTCTCCAATCACCGCAGCCTCTGCCAAATTTTGCGGATGACTTCCTCCTAATTGTAAAGCAATAGGATGCTCTTTAGGGTCAAAAGATAATAAAAAATCTTTATCACCAAACCGTACAGCATCCGCTGTTAACATTTCACTATAAAGGCGTATATGAGGAGAAATGAGCCTTATAAAATAACGATAATGACGGTCTGTCCACTCCATCATGGGTGCAATACAAAATTTAAAAGACGTATCCCTATTTAGCATTATTTTTTCCATACTATGAAACGTATAAATATGAAAACACCCAATAATAAAATAAAAAATGGAAATAACCAAAGAATAATAGTTTTACTATTTATATCAGGTTTTAATAAAACAAACTCTCCAAAACGCTCAACAACTTCATGACGAATTTCCTTATCCCCTTGTCCTTGTAGAATACGTTCTCGAATAAAAAAACGTAAGTCTTTCGCAATTACCGCTTCACTATCTTCGATTGATTGATTTTGACACACAACACAACGTAACTCTCTAAATAGAATACGTGCCCGCTTTTCCAATTTTTCATCAGAAAACACCTCCGCAGGCTCAACCGCTTTCACTGAGAACATAAAAATAAAAATAAAAATAAAACTTAATAATATGCTATGTCGCATAATAACGTCTCCGAATACAGCCCCATAAAGAAAACACACCACCACATGCCATTAATATAGCTCCAAACCAAATCAATAAAATGAAGGGGTGGTACCAAATACGGATTACATATTCAATTTCATTATTGTCATTAATACTTGTATCTCCCAAGCTCATATACACAACACCACGCCAATCATTCCAAATAGCAGCCTCAGTTGTTTGCGAATCCTCTGCTATATAAAAACGTTTTGAGGGAGAAAGAACTTTAACGTGTTTTCCTGCTTTAAGGATATCAAAGTTCACCTGTTCTGCACGATAATTAGGACCATCAATAATACTAACATCACGTAAAATTATTTCATAATTTGCCAAAACCAAGGATTGTCCATTCTTTATGGTATCAATAATTTCTGAACGCCAAAAAGTTGAACTTACAATACCTAACAACAACACACCCACACCCGCATGAGAAAAAACAGACCCACATCTCCATAAAACTACCTTCTTCATTTTTGGGAATTTTGTAATAAATTCACTTAATGCTCCGACAATGATCCAAATTGATGTTGCAATACCCAAGGCAGCCCCCCAATATCCGACACCTTCTACAATTAAAATTGTACAAAGAGTTATAACGGAAAGGCAGGCAGCAATCCATAAGCGTTTCATCACAGAAACTCCTCGCCCAGAACCCCAGCCTAATAATGTACCTATAGGCATTATAAAAAATAATGGTGCCATTAAAATAGGTAATACTGTATTAAAATAAGGTGCTCCAACAGAAATTTTCTCTAATCCTAAAACATCGATAAACAACGGATAAAGTGTGCCAATAAAAATTGTAGCTGTCGCTGAAATGAGAAATACATTATTTAAAATCAATGCACTATCACGGCTTAGAAACGCAAACTTTTTTTGTAATGAATCATCAGTCTCTAATTGATCAGAAAAGCGGGCATATATATATAACGCTCCTCCTATAATCATAGCCAACAAAACGAGAATAAACACCCCACGCTCTGGATCATTAGCGAAGGCATGTACTGAAGTTAACACACCAGAACGTACTAAGAATGTACCAGATATACTCAAGCCAAACGTTACAATAGATAATAAAATGACCCAGTGATATAATGTTTTTCGAGATTCACATACTAAAGCAGAATGCAATAAAGCTGTACCACATAGCCATGGCATCAAGCTTGCATTTTCAACTGGGTCCCAGAACCAAAATCCACCCCACCCTAATTCATAATAAGCCCAAAATGACCCAACCATAATACCTAGAGTTAAAAAGATCCACGCAGGTAAAGTCCAGAAGCGTAAACAACTTATCCATTGGTAAGATTTATCACGTGACCATAAAGCGGACAATGCGATAGAAAACACCAATGAAAAACCAACATAACCCGCATAAAGTATTGGCGGATGAATAGCCAAAGCTGGGTCTTGTAAGACTGGATTCAAACCATTTCCATGAAAAGGTACTTCACTAAGACGCATAAATGGATTGGATGTAAAAATAGAAAAACATAAAAATCCCGCACTCAAAGCTGCTTGTATAGATAATACCCGCACTTTAAAAACAATAGGCATAGATTTCTCAAAGAGAACAAGAAATATACCGTAAAGAGATAAAATCAATATCCATAACAACATTGAGCCTTCATGGTTACCCCAAGTGCCAGAAATCTTATATAAAAGAGGTTTAGCCTCATGGCTATGAGCAGCCACCAAGGCGAGTGAAAAATCAGAACGAATAAAACTAAAAACCAGAATTAAGAATGCAATTAAAATAAATAAGAATTGTAGAACAGAAGCCCTCATACTTATTTTCATGAGACTATCATCGTGATACCTCTCAGCAAAGAATGGCACCATAATTTGTACGATTGCCAAACATAATGATAAAATAAGAATAAAGTGACCAAATTCTACAATCATTGCCTTGTTCTTACTTTCTCAGACTGTCGTAGAGAATCAGCAACTTCAGGAGGCATATATGTTTCATCATGTTTTGCAAGAATGGTATCAGCGATAAAACTTTTTTCTTTATCAAAATAGCCTTGAGCAACAACACCTTGCCCTTCTCTAAAAAGGTCAGGCACAATACCATGATATATAATATGTATATTATGCTGGTAATCAGTAACAGAAAATTGATGTTTTAGACCCTCTTGTTTCCAACTTCCTTCTAATACCATACCTCCAACACGTACAGTTTTTTGCGGTAATTTCGTAAGAGTATGAATTTTCGTAGGAGAATAAAAATAAACTAGATTATCTTTCAATGCGACTAACACAAACGCAACCAATAATATAAACAGAGACAGCCCCACGATTAACATCGTGATTCGTATCTGTTTCAAATTCATTTGATTCTTAAACATAGGGATATTATATGCAAATTGATGACAGATACCAATACCTATAAATAAGTTAAATTTATTTATAGGTATTAATTTTTTGTTGTAGAAATATCTTCCATGAAGAATTATTTTCAGCTTCATTAAATAATATTTTCCACACAGACAAACCCTGTGGAATTTTTTCTCTCTGTATTAATTGCAATGCAAGTAGGTATCTTGCTTGCGGATCTTTAGGGTAATATTCTAACACACGGTTCAATAATATTGCTGCCGAGTCTGTCACTTCCATTTGATTAGAATTTATAATTAAATTAGCTAAATTCATTAAAGCATCGTAATCAGATTCCTCAATATATAAAACACGTTGCCACGCTCGTTGCGCTTTCATTACTAAATTTTGTGTTTCATATGCTTTAGCAAGAATACGCCAACCTTTTATATCATCAGGGTTCTTCCTTAAACGAATTTCTAACTTCGTAATGACTGCTTCAAATGGCATATTCTCTATATTTTGTTCTAGTCGTGCCTTAAGCGGTTCATCATACCGTGTTGGATTACCAACGAATATATAAATAACCACAGCCGTAAACAGCACACCACTAACCAAAGCAATGATTTTTCTTTTCTGAAACAAAATAGACAGTGATAATGGTTGAACTAAAACAACAACCACCCCTAGTATTAAAACTATATTTATTACCCAAAATAAACCCATATATTCTTCTCCAATAAGAAAGAGCATATCAACAAGATTATATTGTGGGAATAGCTAACATATAAGTATAAAGGCGTAAACGTATTGCACCTGTCGAGAAATTTTCTGATACCGGTGTAATTTTCACAGCAGTATCAGCATAATAAGCTAAAGGATAGGAGGTTAAACCGGAAACTGTTGAGTTTTCTTGATATCCTATATGATTACCATAACGGTCTTCATATCCCTCAACTCCTATTTGCCATGTTTGACTATCCCCTAATTCTGTCGTAACGACTCCTGTGATTCCTAGCACGACAGAAGAACGAGGAATAATTAAACTTGTCGTATTACTACTCCCAGCTGTGATTTGATGGTCTATATCTGTTGTTTTTAGTTCTAAACCATTTGGCACAGATTGAAATATTTCCCATATACCATTTTTATAAACCAACATTATTGCTCTAGATTTGTCCCATATTCTCCAACCTTCTTGTGGAACCAAGAATACCCAAGCATTATATTGATAGAATGCTATTTTATTACCTTGGTTCTGCCAATCTCCGGATGGTGTTCTAGCTAGAAGATATCCTTTTCCTGGTGTAGGTAATATTGGTGGAGTTACTTGTTCTACACCTTCTACTGCCATTTGCACAATAGAATCTAATAAACTAAACGTTTCATTTACAACAACATGTTTTTGCGCCTGTTGTGGTAACAAATATGGCATAGCAAGGTTTGGTGTTTGGCTCGTCGTCATAAGTTTGTCCTCTTTTTATTAATTTAGATTTGATATATGGTTTTTGTGGTTCCATACCCACGTATATTATTGTCCCCGATTTGTACGACCGTCACTTCGAGTGAACCGAAGCGTTTATCTATATTAAATTTGCTAGCGATATAACGTAGATAAGGTATATCTATGAGGAAAGATCTTACTAATAATCCACTAGTTTTAAATTCTACAAGATATTTTTCACTGTTTTCTCCTAATGGTATTTCTTCTGGCACCCAATTATCTCCTCCTACTCTACTTCTTCTAATCCAAGTAATATGACGGTCTCCAAGTTCGTCCACGTTGACGTTAAGGTGAGGTGGAGCAAAGGGCTTTGATC
>CAYMEP010000071.1:0-5650 GCA_964389695.1 uncultured Rhodobiaceae bacterium
GGTTGTACCATCTGCTTGCGCCACAGCTGAATAATCACCTTGGCTAAATGTTTCATCGGTATATAGATCGGTTGACCCAGAAAGGTCTGCTCTAATCACTTGCCCTGCATATTGAGCTGGCACCGAGACACTACCCCCCGGGCCTGTCATGCCGAGGTCAACATCCACTCCTGCCGTATATTGCCCATCACCATCTTGATCAATATAAACCTGAGCGCCTTCAACAACCCCATCAAACACAAAAACATCAAAAAAGCCGCCATAGCTATCACCCGAACTCGTACAAGCCGCTAACATCACCGCAAGCAATGGTGATATGAACATTCCATCACCATATGCCATCTTCTTACGTCCATTTTTTTCTTCAACAAACGCTGTTGAAGAAAAAAGTCTCGCACTAATGCAAGTAGTTTTTTTCATAGTGCATACCTCAAATCAAATTCAACCCCTTCCGCCCCCCCTGGAAGGAAAAAGAACACAAACGCAAGTTTAACGAAGAAATAGTATTTTTTCAAGCAGTAGTTTACAATACTCCGGCAATACAAACACCATTATTTCTGTTAGACAAGAGAGCTTACCCTAAACAAAAAAACTTGCTCTTAATACAAGTTTTGAGCCGCAACCATTGCAAAAAGCATTGGAAACGAGAGCATTGTATTAACCCGTGAAAATAACATCGCTTTACGCGCAGATGCCATCTTTATTTCAGCAGCAACATCGACAATGCCCAATGCCCGTTTTTGGTTTGGCCAAATCACGAACCATACATTAAACCACATAATAACACCTAACCACATACCCAATCCAATCATAGAATTTTTAGGCACAGAAAACCCACTGCTTCCTCCTAAAGTCAAAGCATCCCAAAAATAACCATTCACACATGCGAGCAAAACCCCAGTTAAGAGTGTCGCCTTTGCCGCCCAACGAAACCAAAACAATGCGGCCGGAGCAATAACTTTACCTATTGCTGGTTTTTGTTCATCTGGAATGTTAGGCATATTCGGAATCTGTACAAAATTGAAATACCACAACAACCCAATCCACATAACACCACTCAATACATGCAACCAACGTAAAACAAATGCGGATTCATAATGACCAAAACCACCCCCCTGAAGTTTTAGATAAGCAACAAGCAATATCGCAGAAAACATCAAACCCACAATAACTGTTTTAGGCAATGAAGAGAGAATCTTACTCATAATTAATCCTTTTTTAACATTGAAATTCATTTTCCAGAAGAATACTCTTTAAACAGCATTAGAGCAAGCCCTCTCTTTAGTAATAAAATCACTTTTCTGGTTTGTTTAATTACGCTTAAGGTTAAGATATATTAAGAGAGGTGACGCAATAAAAATTGAAGAATAAGTTCCGATCAATACCCCCCAAATCATAGCGAATGAAAAGTTTTTTATCACCTCCACTCCAAACACATAAAGAATAAAAAGTGCCATTAATGTTGTCACAGACGTCATCACTGTTCGTGACAAGGTTTCATTAATAGAAGTAGTAAATAATTCTTGTAATGGTATTTTTTTAAATTTTTTCAAATTTTCACGAATACGGTCATATACAACCACGGTGTCATTCATAGAATATCCAATGATTGTTAAAACTGCAGCAACAGTCGCAAGTGTGAAATCTAGCTGCAACCAAGAAAAGACACCTATAGTAAGTATCACATCATGAATTAAAGCCACCACAGCTCCCACAGAAAACTGCCATTCAAAACGTATCCATATATAAACCAGCATCATCGCGACAGCAACTAGCACAGCAACCAGAGCTGAAGAAATCAACTCCTTACTAACCTGAGGGCCGACAACTTCAACACGCTGAAAAGAGACCTCACCCCCTAATTCTTTTTTAATTTTTTGAACAATCTGGTTAGATGCTTTGACAGCTCCTTGTTTTTGGTCTTGATAATGCCCCATCTCACCGACACGAATCAAAACATCCTTAGGGGAACCAAATTGTTGTATTGTCACATCAGAAAATTTTAACCTATCAATTCTTTGTCTCAAAGAAGAAATTGTCATATTTTTCTTTATTTTTAGTTCTAATAAAACTCCTCCTGTAAAATCAATTCCATAATTAATACCTTTATGCATAAATCCAGTTATCGACAAAAGAATTAAAATTGCAGAAAAGAAAAATGCAAAATATCTCATTTGAATAAATTGAATGTTTGTTGACCTAGGTAAAAGTTTTAAGCTCCGCATATTTACTTTCTCCCCTATAATGGCAATGTTATACGGTGATGATTATTTTTTTTAACCCACAAAACAATCATAAATCTTGTTAAGGTAAATGCAGTAAAAATAGACGTAACAATCCCAATCCCCAATGTCACCGCAAATCCTCGCACTGAACCAGACCCCATAAAGAATAATATCATCGCAATAATAAAGGTGGTTATATTTGCATCAAGAATTGTTCCCAATGCTTTTTTATATCCCGCCTCAATCGCTAACAACGCCGTTTTTCCTTTATATGCTTCTTCTTTAATACGTTCAAAAATAAGAACATTTGCATCAACCGCCATACCAATAGTCAACACAATTCCTGCAATGCCAGGTAAAGTGAGAGTTGCTTGCAACATAGATAAAACAGCAACGATCAGAACAATATTAATCATCAATGCCAAATTGGCAAATACTCCAAATAATTTATAACTCATCGCTATAAAAATCATAACAACAATAAAGGCAATGATGGATGCTTTTTTTCCTGATTGTATTGAATCACTTCCTAACCCTGCCCCAACGCTCCGTTCTTCCAAAACATTTAAAGGCGCTGGCAAAGCCCCCGCGCGCAAAAGAATTGCTAAATCATTTGCTTCTTCAACTGAAAATCCTCCTGTAATACGCCCGACACCTCCTAATATAGCAGACTGTATCACCGGAGCAGAAATCACTTGATCATCTAAAACAATTGCGAATGGCTTACCTATATTTTTTCTTGTCACAGAAGAAAATATTTTTGCTCCAGCAGTGTCAAAACGGAAATTAACTTCTGGAGTTCCTGTGCTCGGGTCAAACCCTACATTAGAATCCACTAATCTTTCGCCACTAAGCATAACACGCTTCTTAATAAGATATGGCTGTGAAGTATCTTTAGCAGAATATAAGATTTTTGTTCCAAGCGGAGGTCGCTTCATTTTTACAATAGAGTTAACAGACTGTCTTTGGTCCACAAGGTGAAAATTCAGCTTTGCCGTTTGCCCTAGTAATTTTCTCAACCGTTCTGGATTTTCTACCCCAGGAAGTTGCACAATAATTCTTTTTTTACCTTGCCTCTGAATAGATGGCTCCGTTATTCCCAACTCATCTATACGTCGTCTTATGATTTCGATAGATTGCCGAACGACCCTTGAAGTCCATTCAGAAACAGCCTGTGGGTTTAACTCAACATTAAATGTATTTTTTGATTTTCTTTCAACACTCAACCCTTGCAAATTCTTTGTAGACAATAAAACATCTGTGATTGTTTGGTTCAACCCCTTCAGTACCTTTTCGACGCGCTCCATTTCATTTACATTTGTAACACTCAGCTCAATAGTTAGTTCTTTTGACAAAAAGAGACGATTATAAGCAATGTGTTCTTCACCTAACTTCAAACGTATTTCTGATACAATACTTTCAAGGCGTTCTTTTTTAACCTGGTCAATATCTGTATCCAACAAAATATGAGCACCACCTTGTAAATCCAACCCAAGATTAAGCTTGTTATTAGGTAATACCCTACTCCAAATCCCACCAGTATCTTTTTCTGGCAATAGATTTGCGGATGCATAAAACACCCCCAATACGACTACTGATATTATAAAAAAAATTTTGAGCTTAGAAAAGTAAAGCATAATTTAGGTTTTCTACCACTTAAATCAGAGTTTATTTACTCTTACCTGTTTTAGGTTTAGTTTTAGGTTTAGTTTTAGGTTTCGTTTTAGTTGCAGTTGTAGTTTTAGGTTTAGCTTTGGTTTTAGCTTTAGGTTTAGCCTGCACCGCATTAGGTCCGAAATCACTTTTATTTTCTTTAACGGTTAGAATCATCTGTTTTACGATTGACACTTTAACGCTGTCCCCTAAATCGATAGTAACTTCATTATCCGTTTCAGATATATTTGTAACTTTACCAATCAATCCCCCTTGAGTAATCACAACATCACCCTTTTTAAGATTATCTAAAAGTTCTTTATGTTGTTTTTGTCGTTTATTTTGAGGTCTAATAATAAATAAATAAACAATCCCAAAAATCATAATTAGCGGAAACAACATCTCAAAAATTCCAGCTTGTTGTGTTGCATTAGTTTGTGCCAAAGCTTGTGTAATAATCATTGTTTTTTTCCTATTTTCTAATCAATTTATTTTTTTGTAACCATTACACATTTTTTTTTAAACGTATAATATATTTAAGTTTTAAATCACTTTTCTTGGGTCTATGCTTTTTCTACCTCGTCTAATTTCAAAATGCAATTGAGGATTTCGTACATTTCCTGACTTTCCTGATATAGCAATATATTCACCTTGTGTCACTTTTTGTCCCACTTTTTTTATAAACTTTGATAAATGTGCATAAACAGTTATATATTTATTAGAGTGTTTCACAAGCATCAACTTTCCATATCCCTCTAACTCTGTCCCTGTATATAAGACCACACCATTTTCAGCAACTTTAATTTTTGTTCCATAAGGTACAGAAATATTCACACCATCATTATAAACACCTCCTTTTTTTACCCCATATTGGGCAATTATTTTTCCTTTAACAGGAAGAATAAATTTACCTCTTCTTTTTGGAGCATCAAATTTTATTTTTGTGTCTGTGTTGAGTTTCTGTTCTGTAACAATTAAATCTTGTCCACTGCTCAATATATATGGTGCTTTCAAGGAGTTCATGGATGCTATACGATCGACTGGAATCTTATATTGCCTCGATATTTTATATAATGTATCCCCTTTTATAACTTTATGAATTTTTGTTTTAGGTAGATATAACACTTGCCCTTTCACCAGTTTATATGGTGGGTTTGAGTTATTCCTCTCTATAAGATCTTCCAAAGATACATTATGCTCTTTTGCCAATAAGTAGTAAGTATCATCTTTTTGTACTAAAATTTCATCTGAACGTATTCGGCGTTTAGATGAATCATTTTTATTGACTATTTGAATATTTTTGTTCTGTTTTCTAGCATCACTAAATTCTTTAATCTTTGTCTTACTCTTTTCTAAAAGTATATCGAACCATTTTGGCGTAATATTCTCCCAATACTCTTTTGGTGACACTTGAGGGGTAAACCAATGTTCTTGCCCTGCTGAACATGCAGATAACATAATAATCATCAAAAAAATTATAATGTTTTTACAAAATATATATTTTTGTTTCATTTTATTATTCCCTATTTAACAAACTCAACGGTTAATAAATCTTGTCGTTCATATTTTTCTCCACATCGTCTAAACCGGCTTACAGACATTCTTTCAGATGAACAAAATAATAATATAACAAGGAATGCTGATTCTTTTAATTGTTCTAATAAAACCATTGGCACCTCTTCATAAACATTCATCACTAATATACCATCAAATGGTGCTTGTTGTTTCCATCCTTGACTTATATTCTTACGCATCATCGTTATATTATTGAT
>CAYMEP010000072.1:0-5628 GCA_964389695.1 uncultured Rhodobiaceae bacterium
GTTCAGGTTTTTGCTCTAAACACTCAACAACTTTCTCATTTAAGTTCAGTTTTTATTCTCTTTCTTTCACCATGAATATGGTCGGAGCGGCGGGATTTGAACCCACGACCCCTTGTCCCCCAGACAAGTGCGCTACCAAGCTGCGCTACGCTCCGATATTTAAACAATAATTTTTTCTAACTTTCTAGAATCGCCTGCATCTCTAATAGGTCTTGTCGTAAATCTTTGAGATGTTTTTGTGAATTCTCCAGAAATTGAGTTTTAGGCTCTACACTATCTACAATATTCATATCTTCCGTTTTAAACAAAATAGATTTTCCATTATCACGTATCAATTTTTGCACGCCTTTAATAGTCATTCCTTGTTCATGTAATAAATATTGAATTTTTTGTAACACCTTCATATCATCAGCACGGTATAAACGTCGCCCTTTAGAATCCTTAATAGGCGAAATTTGTGCAAACTTTGTTTCCCAGAAACGTAAAACATGCGTTTCTATATTTAAAGCCAATGCAACTTCTCCGATGGTTCTAAAAGCATTAGGCACCTTCATCACTTCACCCTTTATGCTGTTTATTAGAAGCATCTACTTTTTGTTTTAAGGTATCACTAGCACGAAAAGAAATCGAATTTCTTGCTGTTATGGGCACCACTTCACCTGTTTTTGGATTACGCCCTACACGATCTTTCTTTTTTAAACTCAAAAACTTTCCAAAAGAAGACAACTTAACCTCTTGCTCTTGCGCTAAAGATTCCGTAATTTCTTCAAAAAAAGATTCTAAGATATTGGATGCTTCTCCACGAGATAATCCTATGTGTTGATGAAGAGATTCTATCAAACATGCCCGTGTTAATGTTTTATTTTCTACCATTATTACCCTCTACGTATTGCTTTCTATCTTAATTACAATTCCATATCTCTATATCTACATTGTTTATATCTTTTTCTATCGTCTTTATCATATCATGCTCAGAACTTAACACTTCAGAAATAAATGTAACCACCTTTTCCACACTATCTTCACGTGTAGAGCCATGAAGTTTAAATACCAAACCATTACACCCCAATAATACAGCACCACCTGGGTCAGTTCTACAAAGTTCCTTGTCTAGACGTTTTATTATTGGCCAAGCAAAGAAAAAACAAAGTTTATAAAACCATGACATATGAAATATCTTCTTCCCAAGGTTTACAAAAGATCTATGGTTTGCTTCAGAGACTTTAATTACTATATTGCCGACAAACCCATCCATTACAATCACATCGCAAAAACTGTGATTAAGCAAATGTAACCCTTCTACAAAACCTATAAAGTTCAGTGGCAACCCAGACAATATCTTATGCGTATCGTGCAATACTTTTTTTCCTTTGCTAATCTCTTCTCCTACATTCATCAGTCCTATACGTGGTTCTGCTTTACCCGAAATAATTTTTGCCATTACATTACCCATAACGGCCAATTGTACATATTCTTTAACATTTTTTTCAAGCGTTCCACCAACATCAAGAAGCGTTTGCGAGCCGCCATTTATAAAAGTAACCGTAGACAATGCAAGCTGTTGCAGACCAGGGATCATTCCAAGAACTAGTTTAGCACTGGCAACATAAACTCCTGTATTTCCAGAACTCATCACGGCCTTTGAATTACCTGCTTTAACATCTTCAAGAGCACACCACATACTAGATTTTCTTCGTAACTTAAGGGCATTAAGTAGCTTCATATCCTGTTTCACAACGCTTTCACACGGAATCACAACACAATGTTCTTTTATGGAAGGGTACTTTTCAAGTTGATTTTCTATAATATCCTCTTGACCAAAAACCCTAAACTTTACATTACAGGATTCTCTTTTTTTTAAAAAAAGGTCTATTCCAGCAAAAAAAACATCTTCGCCACTTTCACTTCCCATAACATCTACAGCAATCGTAAACTCTTTGTCCATCATAGTATCCCTTTACATCTTATTACATGAGGATTAACCAAACACTAATTAATAGCAAGAGCCACAAAACAAAACAAGCTCTATATAATAAATCTAATACTTAGAAGATATTTGTGGGGCATTTAAAAAAATATTTTCAGAGAGAATATCTTCGCTAGGTTTTTCTTCAAGGTATTGAAGCATTTCAACAACATAAAAAGCTAATCTTTTTACAGTATTCTCTACTTTATCTGTTACCTCATTAGGAAAAAAATTGCGTTGAACACAATCAATTATATTTTGATCTTTTGCACTTGAAAATGCTTTATTATATGCATCCAGTCGTCCATAAAAGGCTTCTGCCATTTTCTTAATTTTTTTACTAACACTCAAATCACCTACACCCATTTCTCTCAAGACTTGGTCCATATCGGAGAAAAAAATATTAAATAACTCCTGTCCTACTGTTCTTCTTTGGGTCTGTTCTTCTTTCTGCAAACGATGTAACACAAGAATCATATGCAAAACAAGAGCCTCAAACCGCCCATCAAAATCATCTTTGATACCTATTATTTCATATAATGCTTTTTGACGTGCTTGCTTAACAATTTGCACATAAACACATAAATAAGCCTCTTTAGTGTTTTTTTGTTCTGTCCTAAGAATCATTTTCCATAATTTAGAAAAAACAGACATAGTAAATAACCTTTCTAGAACAAATTTCATCTTTCAATACCCAACAAAACAATATAGATTGCTCTCAAAAAGATTTTTACTTCTTTTAAACATGCTATTCAAGGAAATTTATTAATGACATGGCACTACCGAAAATTAAAAAACAGTTTGATCCTCACAACCGGGTTATTGTTTTTTCCTATGGGGTGCAGCAATCAACATCACACCCATGGATATATTCATAGTGCATATAGCTTATCAAAAGTTGAAATTGGTAAAACAAACAAAAACATGACAAGAAAAATCATGGGTTCACCATCTACTATTGCCACAATTAAGGGCGACTCTTTTTACTATATATCAAATACCATTAAAAGTAGAGTTTTTTTAAAACCAAAAGAAATAGAACGTAACATCATTATGATTCACTTTGATGAAAAAAATATTGTTAATGATATTAAACATTACAGCTTACAAGATGGAAAAACTATTGACATAATAAACCGTCAAACCGTTACTTATGGTAAAAAAATAGGAATTATAGAACAAATGTTTGGAAATATAGGAAAGTTTTCTAATTCAGAGAACAGTGATTTATCATTACCTAATTCTGGCATTCAATAAAAACCTAATAAATACTCAAAGCTTCAAAGAACATTCTAATTAATGCCGTAAGGTACTTATCTTTATAGAAAAGTATCGACAAAAAAAGCCCAGCAAATTGAATTGCTGGGCTTTTCTAAAAATAAATATTATTTTAATTACTGAGCTAAAACCGCAAGTAAAAGTAAAGCAACGATATTTGCAATTTTAATCATCGGGTTAACAGCAGGTCCTGCTGTATCCTTATAAGGATCTCCAACTGTATCACCTGTTATAGCAGCCTTATGAGCCTCTGACCCTTTACCACCATGATGACCATCTTCTATATACTTCTTTGCATTATCCCACGCACCACCACCAGCGGTCATAGATAAAGCAACAAATAGTCCTGTTACAATAATACCAAGCAACATCGCCCCAAGTGCAGAAAATGCCTCACCACGACCAACGACAGTATCAATAACAAAATAAAGCACAATTGGTGCTAGAACTGGTAATAATGAAGGAAGAACCATCTCTTTAATAGCTGCTTTTGTTAATAAATCTACAGCAGCACTATAATCAGGTTTTTCAGTTTCTTTCATAATCCCAGGCTTTTCTCTAAATTGACGTCGTACTTCTTCTACGATTGCCGTAGCAGCACGTCCAACAGCTGTCATAGCCATTGAAGAAAATAAATAAGGCAATAATCCACCAACCAAGAGTCCAATTACGACATAAGGGTTTGTTAAAGAAAAATCAACCACAACATCTTTAAAGTAAGTATACTTATCAGAATTTGCGGTAAAGTATTTAAGATCTTCCGTATAGGCAGCAAAAAGGACTAAAGCCCCCAAGCCAGCTGAACCAATTGCATATCCCTTGGTGACAGCTTTAGTTGTATTTCCAACCGCATCTAATGCATCTGTTGTTTTACGAACTTTTTCTGGTAATTTAGCCATTTCTGCAATTCCACCTGCATTATCCGTTACAGGACCAAATGCATCCAATGCAACTACCATACCAGACAGCGCTAGCATCGTTGTTACAGCAACTGCAATGCCGAATAAGCCCGCAAGATAGTAAGTTACAGCAATACCGATCACAATCACAATTGCTGGTAAAGCCGTTGCCTCCAGAGAGATCGCTAACCCTTGTATTACATTTGTACCATGCCCACTCTCTGAGGACTGAGCAATGGATTTAACAGGTCGGTAATTAACGCCCGTATAATACTCAGTAATCCAGATAATAAGCCCCGTAATAATAAGACCAACAATACCACAAGCATAAAGACTACAACCTGTTATTTCTGTAGATTCAATGTTTCCAAAACCAAGAAAATGCTTAGTCACAAAATATAACGCAATCAACGATAAAACCGTCGTTGCAATAAAACCTTTATAAAGAGCACCCATAATAGAATTATTTTTACCTAAGCGTACAAAAAATGTACCAATAATCGATGTAATGATGCAAGTAGCGCCAATAACCAAAGGATATAACATTAAGTTTACATTTTCTGAAAAGAAAATAGCAGCAAGCACCATTGTCGCCACAATCGTTACAACATAAGTCTCAAAAAGATCCGCTGCCATGCCCGCACAATCTCCGACATTATCACCAACATTATCAGCAATAGTTGCAGGATTACGAGGATCATCTTCTGGAATTCCTGCTTCAACTTTTCCAACAAGATCTCCCCCTACATCAGCACCCTTTGTAAATATTCCGCCTCCTAAACGAGCAAAAATAGAAATTAATGATGCTCCAAAACCCAGAGCAACTAGACCATCGATGACCTCACGTGAAGTCTCACCGTATCCACGAACACTCGTTAAATAATAAAAATAAAAAGTCACAGAAATTAATGCTAGCCCAGCGACAAGCATCCCAGTCACAGCTCCAGAACGAAATGCAATCGATAACCCGCCAGCCAAGCTTGTTCTTGCAGCTTCGGTTGTACGTACATTTGCCCTCACAGAAATAATCATTCCAATATAACCTGCGGCTCCAGAAAATGCTGCCCCAATAACAAACCCTGCTGCGACGAGACCTCCTAAAAGCCATGAGACAAGAACTGCAATCACTATACCAACGACTGTGATAGTCAAGTATTGACGCTTAAGGTATGCCTGCGCTCCTTCTTGAATTGCAGTAGCAATTTCTTGCATGTTTTTATTCCCTGCATCACTTGCAAGAATGTTACGACTTACCAAAAGACTGTATACAATTGCTACAAGCCCTGAGCATATAATTAGCATGATTGTTAAATTCATAATATCTCCCATTGATTATTTTAACCATTTTATCTCAAGGTAATGCCTCAAACAATTCAAAAACACAAGTGTAATTCCTAAAAAATATAACTTTTCTTTAAACAATAGATCACTTACACATTAATTATTAAGGGAACGGACCATCTTCTACATCTAAAAATGACTATA
>CAYMEP010000073.1:0-5611 GCA_964389695.1 uncultured Rhodobiaceae bacterium
TCATCGTTGCTGTCCATTCTCCAGAATTCAACTTTGGCAAATAAATTTTCTTATAGGCATCATCTGCATGAACTTGTAATGCCTCTATCGCTCCTGCAGTAAGAATCGGGCATAAAGTTAAAGAAAGGCAAGAATCAAACATCTCAAAGACTGTATTAACAATCGATATTGGTAAAGCTTGACCACCATATTCAGCATCCGCTGCCAATTGTGTCCACCCATTCTCAATCATTTTTTGATAAGCATGCTTGAAATCTTCATTAACGTAAACTTGGTCTTCTTTTAACTCAGCCGCTTGAGTATCACATTTTTGATTAAGTGGTGCGACAACCTCATCAGTAAACTTTCCTGCTTCAGTGAACACTGCTTTTAATAGGTCTTCATTTAAATTCTCACCATCCAAAAGCTTTTCAAAGCCTTCCATATGACGTAAAGTAAAATACATATCTTTTATTGGTGTTTTATATTGAACCATATTTCTTTAGCCTTCTTTTTTCTTTTCTTGCTCCGCTTTTTTCTTTTCTTGCTCTGCACGCTCTTTCAAACGACGTTCCAAAGACCTAATCCAACGAAACGCATCTTTCGCTAAATCATCATTATCACCAGCCGTACGAAAACTACCGATAGCATCTTCATATTGTCCGAGTTTAGACTGTGTAATTCCTAATATTAAAAATGCATTTCCCTTTTTATCTTTTAATCCACCCTTTTTAATTCCTTTTTTCAAGTATTTTACGGCCATTTTCCAATCTTCATCTTGTAAATAAGCCTGCCCTAATTGAATATAAAGTTTACCATCCTCTGCACCTTTTGCTGCCCGTAATAGAGGGTCACGTGACTTTTCCCATTCACGGGCATACATCCATGAACGTGCTAAACTTTCCCAATTACTTTGCTTTTTCTCAATAGCGCCATTCTGTAAGCCATCACTTAAAATCTTTGCAGATTTATAAGGGTAATCATTGTAAAGATATAGTTGTGCAAGCCGTTCTAACTCAGAACTAGTTTTTAACATCCCTTGTCTATACATAATTTGTTGAACAGAGAAAGAATCATCTTCCTGTCCAAGTTCAAAATAAATCGCTGATAATTGCTGTAAAAACACTTTTTTATTTGGAAAATATTCCACAGCTTCCTCTAATACAGGTAAAGCTTCCTTGTAACGGTTTTGCTGTAAATAAATAGATAGTAAAATACTATACCATGTCTGTTTTGGTTTTGTAGATTTTTTCAATGCAGTTGAAATATCCATTTCAGCATTTTTTAAATTACCTAAAGCTAAAAAGGCTTGTGCACGTAGTGCATATGCAGAAACTGTTATATTATCAACTTCATTAAACCATCGGTTAAGATAAGATAATGCCTTCTGGTTATGCCCCTCTAATAAACTAAATTGCGCTAAATTAAAAATTAATGTTAGCTCTACAGATGGTGGCAATGCTCCCATACTAATTGCTTTTTCAAATTCTACAGACGCTTTTTTATAATCATTTTGACTATAGGCAATAACACCCATCATTTGTTGTGCAACCGCTTTTTCATATATCTTATATTTTTGTCCAAGCAACATTGCACTCAAAACACCGTCTGCCTCATCATATTGTTCATCTGCAATAAACTTCTGTGCTCTTTCAATACTTTTAAATGCTTTTTTTCCTAAAACCTGAGAGCGACGTGTTTTTGGTTTCTTCTTCTTTTCTTTTTTACTTTCTCTAGCCTCTACATGCTGAACATTTGTAATGCTTAACAAAAAGGATGGCAAAAAGAATAAACTACAAAGTAGTAAAGTAGAAAATAAACGTTTAAAATTATAAGCAATCATTTTTATTCCTTAGCAATATTAAAGCTAATCATTTGTCTTACACCAGCTCGAGGAACAGATCTTCCTTCTTCTGTCTTCGGTTTATATTTCCATTTTTTTACCGCATTCATTGCAGCACGGTCAAATGTACCAGAAGGTTCTGACTCAACAATTTTAATATTTTTAGCCAAACCAACCTCATTAATCGTAAACTCTAAGAGAACCCAACCTTCTATATTACGCTGTAAAGCTCGATTCGGATAACGTGGTAACACTCTAACAATCGCCAAAGCATCCCCATCAACAGGAACATCAAGGTTCAATCCTAGCTCAAGGTCAAAGTTACTTTCAGCCAAACTGGAGGGATCAATATCAGGACGTGCAACACTATCCAATTGAGGCGGTGGTGGAGGCGGTTCAGCTTCTTGACGTGACGGACGTTTTGCTCTTTCTTTTAAATTTGTATCTTCTTCACGAGCAACACGAATAAAGTCAATAGCAGCACCACCTAAAGCTTCTTCAATCTTATATTGTTGAATTGTTATCATAAATTTCATTGATAAAAAAAGGAACATACTCGTCACGGTTGCTAAAAACAAGGCTAATAACTTACCAAAAAAACTCTTTTTAGCCGACATATCCTGTAAAAAAGTGGCAGATAAGCCAGTCATATTACCGCTCCTCAGCTGCAATAGAGATTGATTGAACACCCGCAAGACGAATCTGATCCATAACCTTTACTAAGGTACCCGTTTGCGCCTCCTTATCCGCTTGTATGACGGCACCACCCTGTGGGTTCTCAGCATGTAAACGTTCTATATTCGCACGAACCGCACCAATATCAACTTCTCTACGGTTAATCCAAATATCATTGTGCTTAGTAATAGCTACCAAAATACCAACTCTATTCTGTTTTGTCGCTGTCTGTGCATCAGGGCGAGAAACATCGATCCCGCTTTCTTTAACAAAGGTAGCTGTCACAATAAAAAAGATGAGCATAATAAACACAACATCAAGCATAGGGGTAATATCAATTTCGGATTCTTCTGCACTTGTTCTTAAACGACGTCGCCGCATCATCTCTCTCCTATTTCACAATCATTTTTTCTTCTAAATCCTTAATTGCTTTCATAGAATTACGATCTAAAAGCGTCACGAATGCTATACCAGAAACAGCTGTTACCAAACCTGCCATAGTAGGTATAGTTGCCTTAGAGATTCCAGAAGCCATCGCACGAGCATTCCCAGATCCTGTAATAGCTAAAACATCAAAAACTTCTACCATACCCGTAACCGTGCCAACTAAACCTAATAATGGCGCTAGAGCTACCAAAATTTTAATCATGGAGATATTACGCCTTACACGTAAAGTAGCTACAGATATCAACTGTTCACGAATACGGTGCGCAAACCACGATTCATGATCAGAACGTGATCTCCAATAGTCAAGAATTTTCTGTTCTAAAGTTTTGAAGCCTACACGAAAAAAGAAAACCCTTTCATAAAAGATAAACCAAAGAAAAAGATTCGCGAATAAAATCACAGAAAGAACACGCCCTCCTATTTCTAGAAAATCACGCACTCCCTTTACCGCTTCAAAAGGATTAATGTACAACCAAAAAATTTCGCTGGCTTCCATTATACCCCCCGAAATTTATTAACACCTTGATTTTGAGCAGGTGATTTTTCTTGTTTATCATTATCAGAAGAAGAACTTGAAAAACCTTCTGTTTGGGCAACTATAACATCACTAGAACTATCAATATTTTCCTGCTGTGATGGTAAAACCGTCTTTTCTCTATTTTCAACAGTATCATTACTTTGCAATCCCGGTGTCATAGTAACATTAGTAGAAATATTAATATTATTATTCTGCTCTGCGTGAGCAGCAATTAACCCTGCTGATTGCTCTTCAAGAATTTGTATTACCTCTCTTGAACGTGTTGAAGCTACTGAGTAAAATAATAAAGTCGGTATTGCAACACATAAACCTAGAACTGTCGTCATAAGTGCTTGCGATATCCCCCCTGCCATAAGCTTAGGGTCACCAGTACCAAACAACGTAATCGCTTGAAATGTCAGAATCATACCCGTCACAGTACCTAGAAGCCCCATTAAAGGTGCGAGTCCTGCAATTAATTTAACCAAACTCAACCCTTTTTCTAAGGCAGGAATTTCTTTCAAAATTGCCTCATCAAGCTTTAATTCTAATGTTTCTACATCAACAGAAAGATTAGAATTATAAGCACTCCATATCCTAGATAAAGGTGTGTTTCCTACAACACCTTCTGTGAAATCTAAGGTTTCTAATTGTTTGCGAACCGCATTATAAACACGGCTTAATTGAAAAATCCGTATCAAAGCAAATAATATACCACAAATACCAAAGACAATAATTATATAACCAACAACCCCGCCCTGCCCTAAACGTTCAGAAAAAGTAGGTGTTTGTAAAAATAAATTTAACAAAGCACCACGTGACGGGTCAATAACACCACTAGTGAGTTCACCTGGTTCCGCCTCAAACAATTCCTCTGCTGCATTGACGAACCTTGCTGGTGGCTGGCGCCCCAATTCAACAAAAGATTCATTCCCAGCATATCGCAAGAATCGACCATCGCTTAACGCAACAAAAGGTCCCACACGAACAATTTCTTCTGCTTCACTTACCCCAGTAGTTCCAATGACAGACCCCATAAAACGTTTGATTTCTCCTTGTGAGGTCATTTCTTGTTGCATAACATACCACAGACCTTCAAGTTGCTTTATACTAGGTATTTCTTTTGTATTAGAAAGGACATCTAAATATGATTCGCGCCCCTTATGTTCGCCACTAATCACAGATTCCTTAATTTGCGCTTTCATTTCACCCGAAACTTGTCGAACAATACCAAATAATTCACCAAAAACACCCAAGCGTTCATTTAAAACACCTTCAATCTCAGCGATTTTAACTTCATTTTCATTAAAAACAGCTTCAATTCTTTCACTACGTGATTCCTGTTTTTTAATAGCAACGTTAACACGTTCTAATAAACTTCTCTGGCGATCAACACTATTCCGAAAAATGGTTTCTCTTTTTTTATTTTCGTTATTATCTGTTACGCGCCCCTCTTTCACACGCTCTAACAATTGTTGTAAAGTAATGGCACTCACCTCTTTGGCGGAGACAGGAGATACCGTTAAAGTCGTTAGAATAATTGTCAACAATGTATAATTACGAAACATATTATTTTCCTTCCTTCTCTGCACCAAACAACGGGACTAATAATAAATCAGGTGCTGATTGTTCACGAGCAATTTGAAAGTTTTTACGTAAAACAGAATCAAAATCACCATCTAAGTCAACCCATTTACGCTCTTTATTATTCCATGCCCCACTGTCTCGTTTATCAATACTTTGATATATCCAAGACACACGACCAAGGCGTAAGTAATTCACACGACGAACAACACCATCTACGAACAAATCACCTTCATACGCTTCAACAGTACGTCCATATTCATTTTCAATTTCAAACGCTTCTAGAATCTTACGATACTTTTCTGCTGGATTAGCGTCCGAACGGTCCATCAAAGAACGTAAATCAGCAACACGTTTTTCACGCTCTTTAATTAAGAATGGCACATCAAGTGTTACAAAAGCATCAAGCCCATCAATCATACGAAACATATGAGGAATAATTGAACGATCAATTGTTGTCACTTTTTTAATTTGATCCCGCAAAGAAATTACTTCTTTTTTCTGTGCTATGATTAGCTTATCAAGCTGATTATTATATTCTTTCAAGGCATCTAGTTGGGTAATCG
>CAYMEP010000074.1:0-5580 GCA_964389695.1 uncultured Rhodobiaceae bacterium
GGTATGAGGTATCTCGTATGATGCGTATGGTTGTTACACATGGTACAGCTAGTAAAGCGAAGGGATCAGGTTATCAAATTTTAGGAAAGACAGGTTCTGGGGAGAAAGCAAGTAAGAATGGTTATGATAAGGATCGTTTGATTACGAGCTTTTTAGGCGCATTTCCTGCACGTAAACCTCGTTATGCATTTATTGTAATGTTAGATGAACCTTTGGCAGATGTAACGAGTTATGGACATGCAACAGCGGGATGGAATGCAGTTCCGACTGCAACAAAGATTGTTAATCGTATTGCTCCTTTATTGAATATTATTCCAGACTCTGACAAAAATAAGGGAGGTATTTAATGAGGTTAGAGTCTTTATTACCTGCCAATTTGGCATCGTCTATGAAAGTTCATAAGGATATTGTGGGTTTATCGGAAGATAGTAGACTAGTTGGTGAAGGGTATTTATTTGCAGCTTTGTCTGGAACACAATTAGAGGGTGCCAATTTTATTGATGATGCGATTATTCAGGGAGCGCGGGTGATTTTGACTTCGGAGTCTTCATTGAATGTGGCAGATGATGTTACGGTCTTGTATGATAAAAATCCGCGAAAGGTATTATCTCATATTGCTTCCCGTTTTTTTGCTCGTCAGCCTTCGCATATTGCTGCGGTCACGGGAACAAATGGGAAAAGTTCTGTTGTAGAATTTTGTCGTCAAATATGGTCATTATCAGGGTACCATTCGGCTAGTCTAGGAACTTTAGGTGTTCAGTCTGATAGTTTCAATATGTCTTTAAATCATACAACACCTTCTAGTATTTATCTTTATGAAATATTACGTGATTTATATCAAATAGGTGTAACACATTTGGCTATGGAGGCATCTAGCCACGGTTTGGCACAGCACCGTATGGATGATGTAAAAGTGCGTGTAGCGGGCTTCACTAATTTTACTCGTGATCATTTGGATTATCATAAAACTGAGGCGTTATATTTGGCCTCTAAGTCTCGTTTGTTTCTAGATGTTTTGGATGAGGATGGGGTGGCAGTTTTGAATAGTTTTGGTCATGGTTTTGAAGAAATTCTTTCTGTTATTGAAAAACGCCGTCATTGTTTTGTTATTGGTTCGGAAGACGGTTGTGATTTACAAATTAGAGATGTGACCCCTTGTGCTAATGGTCTTAAATTTCAATTAATATTTGAAGGTTATGCGGCTCCTGTTTTTTGTCCTGTTTTTTGTTTGTTTCAGGCAGAGAATATTGCTTTAGCGGTTGGTATTTCTTTAAATTTAGGGGTTTCTTTTGAATCGATTTTACACTCTTTACCAAAGTTACATGCCCCTAAAGGACGTATGGAGAAGGTTGTTTCTTATCAAGGAGGTGTTGCTTATGTTGATTATGCACATACGCCTGATGCATTAAAAACTGTTTTGATGAACTTAGCGTTACATTGTGAAGGACGTTTGATTTGTGTGTTTGGTTGTGGTGGTGAACGCGATACTGGTAAGCGCTCTCAGATGGGAGCTATTGCTTCTGAATATGCGGACCAAGTAATTATAACTGATGATAATCCTCGTCATGAGGATAGTGGTATGATTCGGAAAGAGATTTTAGGTTCTTGTCCGCAGGCGATTGAGATTGGCAACCGTGAGGAAGCAATTGCTTGTGGTTTAGAGCAATTATCAGAGGGAGATATTTTGTTAATTGCAGGTAAGGGACATGAAACAGGTCAAATTATAGGTGATGATATTTTACAATTTTCTGACCAAGAGACATTAAAAAAGATAGTGAAAACTATTAAAAAGGGGTCTTGTGATGCTTGATAGAAGTCCTTTATGGTCACCTCAAGACCTTATTCTTGCGACTGCAGGTGAATTACAAGGTACATTTGATGTGTTCGGTGTGTCTATTGATAGTCGTGATATAGTTAAAGGCGATTTATTTGTTGCGATTTGCGGAGACCAGCAAGATGGTCATGATTATGTTGTACATGCATTTTCTGCGGGAGCTTCTTTGGCGATGGTGAAGGTTGGATATGTTTCTTCTGATGTTGATGAGTCTCGTCTTTTATATGTGAATGATACTCAAGAAGGTTTGGAGTGTTTAGGTATATTTGCGCGCCAAAGAATGCAAGGTTCAGTGATTGCGGTGACGGGTAGCTGTGGAAAAACAAGTGTTAAAGATGGCTTGTATAAGGCTTTGTTACCTAGTGGAAAAACACATGTATCGCATGCTTCTTATAATAATCATTGGGGTGTGCCATTGAGTCTAGCACGTATGCCAGAGGATACAGATTTTGGAATTTTTGAGGTTGGCATGAATCATAAAGGTGAGATTGAAACTTTGGTAGCACAAATTTGTCCTCATGTTTCATTGATTACGACGATTGCCCCTGCTCATATTGGAAATTTTGAGTCTTTGGAAGACATTGCTTTGGCAAAGTCTGAGGTGTTTTCAAGTATGATGCCAGATTCAGTTGCGGTTATACCTTATGACGATGAGTATTACTCTTTATTGAAAGAATGTGTTGATGCAAAGAATATCAAGAAGGTTTTTCGTTTTGGTGAAGGGGAGGATTGTGAGGCTCGGTTGGTTTCTTGCATTTTAGATGAAGACTGTAGTCAAATGAATGCAAATATTTGTGATGAGGCTATTGTCTGTGATATTGGGGCAGCGGGATATCATTGGGTTTTGAATGCGTTAATAATTTTATCTGTTGTTAAAGTTGTAGAGGGCAATATGTCTTTAGCAATTTCTGCTTTGAGTAAGATTGAATCTTCAGTAGGGCGTGGTAATCGTTATATTATTCCGTTAGTAGATGGTGAATTAACTCTGCTTGATGAGAGTTACAATGCTAATCCTAGCTCTATGTCTATGGCATTATCATTGTTAGGGCAGTTTCAGGGGCGACGTATAGCAATTCTTGGTGATATGGCTGAGCTTGGTATTCATAGTGATTTTTTACATTACGGGTTACTAGATGATATTATAGATGCAAACATTGATACTGTGTTGACGATTGGTAAAAGAATGATGTCTTTATCGGCTATTTTACCTAAAGAAATTATTAAATTTCATGCCGAAACGATGAAAGATCTTATAGGGTTTCTTGCAGGTAGGTTATCTGGCGGTGATGTGGTTATGGTGAAAGGGTCAAATAGTATGAATCTATGTGAGGTAGTTTCTGCTTTACAGGGTTTGGGAACGAATTATTCGGAATTTATTTCTGAAAGTGCAATTTAATGTTTTATTATTTATTTCATCATAGCAAATTTACTACTTATTCTACTGTTTTGGAGTCTTCCCTGTTTAGATTTAGTGCGGCATTAATAATGTCTTTATTGCTTATGTTGGTTTTTGGATCTTGGGGTATTAGAGTGCTAAAGAAGTGGCAAGTTCATGGGCAACCTATCAGAGAAGTTGGTATCCAATCTCATTTGATTGAGAAGAAAGGTACGCCGACAATGGGAGGTTTATTGATTTTGTCGTCATTATTCTTGTCTACATTATTTTGGGCAGATTTATCTAATAAATTTATATGGATTGTTTTATTTGTCACATTTTGTTTTGGTTTGATTGGTTTTGTGGATGATTATTTAAAAGTAAAAAGTAATAATAATTTATCTGGGGTGCCTGGTCGTTTACGACTTCTCTGTGGTGCGGTTGTGTCTTTGGCTATGCTTCTTGTTATGGTAAATTTTCTTGGTAAAGATATGATGTCTGGGGTTAGCATGCCGTTTTTTCATGATTTGTTAATCGATTATGGACTTTGGTTGTTTTTGCCTTTTGGTGTTTTTGTGATTGTTGGTTCAGCCAATGCTGTGAATTTAACAGATGGTTTAGATGGGTTAGCGATTGTTCCTTGTATTCTTGTGGCAAGTTGTTTTGCATTGCTTTCTTATCTTGTCGGTGATTCTATATTTTCTGAATATTTTCATATTTCTTATATGAGTGGTATGAGTGAGTTATCTATATTTTGCGGTGCTTTGATTGGCTCTGGTTTGGGTTTTTTAAGGTTTAATTTTCATCCTGCAAAAATATTTATGGGAGATACGGGTTCTTTAGCGCTTGGTGCGAGTTTTGGTTGTATGGCGATTATGACGAAGCATGAAATGTTTTTGGCTATTATTGGTGGCTTATTTGTGATTGAAACTCTTTCTGTTGTACTTCAGGTATATTGTTTCAAATTAACTGGTAAGCGTATATTTGCGATGGCACCCTTACATCACCATTTTGAGAAGCATGGATGGTCAGAAAGAAAAATTGTGTATTGTTTCTGGTTCGTTGCAATAATATTTGCGTTAATTGGTCTTGCGAGTATAAATTTTACAATAGGTTCTTCATGATAAATATACCAACTAAGATAAAGAGTTTTGGTGTTTTTGGTTTGGGTGATTCAGGTTTATCTGTTGTGAAGGCTTTATTAGCACAAGGTTTATATGTTATTGCAGGAGATGATAATCAAGAAGCTTGTGTTTTAGCAAAAGATTTAGGTGCGGATATTTTTGTCTCTTCTTTACCTAATGTTGATATTTTAATAATTTCTCCTTCTATTGCTTTGACTCATCCTGAACCTCACCCTGTTGTGTTATCTGCACAAGAACGGAATATTCCAATTTGGGGTGATATTAATTTATTCCAAATGGCTTATGAAGAGTTTTCTGTTGTTGCACCTATTATTGCGGTAACAGGTACTAATGGAAAATCAACGGTAGTTAAGTTAATTTCTCATATATTGCATGAGGCAGGTTTTGATGTGCAGATGGGTGGTAATATAGGCAGACCGGTTTTAGACCTTGATATGCCACAAAGAAATACCATTTATGTTCTGGAATTATCTTCTTATCAGATTGATTTGTTATCACATTTTCCTGCATCTGTTGCTATTTTGTTAAATATTACACCAGATCATATAGACCGTCATGGTACATTGGAGAATTATGCGGCTGTGAAGTGGAAATTATTTGAGAATTTATCATCTGATTCTTTGACGGTTATAGGCGTTGATGGGGTGATTGAGAACGAATATGCAAATTCACTTACGACACCTCTTACACGTATTTCTGCCCATGGTAATGGTGATATTATTGTTCAAGATTCTATTATATATGTTGAAAACAAAGAATTAATTGACCTCTCTAATTTAGATTGTTTTCCAGGAGAACACAGTGGATTGAATGCAGCGGCAGCTTTTGCTGCGGTGCAGAATATTGGGGTTAGTGCTGAAGACTATTGTAATGCTTTAAAGAGTTTTATGGGTCTTGAACACCGGTTGCAATTAATTGCTAATTATCAAAATATTAAATTTATTAATGATAGTAAAGCAACGAATGCAGCGGCGACAGAGAAAGCATTGAATAGCTTTGAGAATATTTATTGGATTGTTGGTGGAGTGCGTAAATTTGATGGTATTTCTTCTCTTATGCCTTATTCCTCTCGTATTCGTCACGCTTATTTAATCGGAGAGTCTGCACAAATATTTTCTTCTGTTTTGGGTTCTGTGGTGTCCCATAGTATTTCTGAAACGCTTGAGTCTGCGGTTAGTTCTGCATTCTCAGATGCATTATCCGCGGGAGAGGGGGTTGTATTATTT
>CAYMEP010000075.1:0-5496 GCA_964389695.1 uncultured Rhodobiaceae bacterium
ATTTTGATGTGAGTTTGTTTCCAGCAGAAACCGTACAGGTTATGAGAACAGAACTTACGGGAGGTCATTGGCCACCTAAAGGGATTATAACTTTTAATCCATGGCATTTACCACTAATTAATACGTTGATTCTATTGCTTTCTGGTACGACAGTGACATGGGCACATCATGCGTTGATCAATGATGATCGTGAAGGATTAAAATGGGGATTGTTTTTGACTGTTTTATTAGGGTTACTTTTTTCATGTTTCCAAATTCTAGAATATAAAAATGCCCAATTTGGGATGGCAGGGCATATTTATGGATCAACTTTCTATATGACAACAGGGTTTCATGGGTTTCATGTGTTTATTGGGACGATCTTTTTATCAGTTTGTTTGCTACGTGCGATGAAGGGTGACTTTACACCAACACATCATGTTGGTTTTGAAGCTGCAGCGTGGTACTGGCATTTTGTTGATGTTGTTTGGTTGGCACTTTTTGCTATTGTTTATGTTTGGGGGGCTGGATTAGCCGTACATTAGTTTATTGATGACACGTTATAGAATTCTTACATTTGTGCTTATTTTAAGTTTGTTGTTTATTTTGCTTTCTTTAGGGACATGGCAAAAACAACGGTTGGTATGGAAAAGAGATTTAATTGCTCTTCATGAAGTCAGAATGTTACAATTACCTATTGATATTCCATCTGTATCTGAGTGGAAAACAATGTCTAAACGAGATGATGAGTTTCGTTTGATTGAGGTAGAGGGAGAATTTTTACATGAACAAGAGGTCTATTGGTTTACACATCGACCACGAGAGGGTTCTGGTGTAGAGGTAATTACGCCGTTTCGTTTTGAAAAAGCGAAAGGGTTTGGTGATTATGTGGTGTTGGTAAATAGAGGGTTTTTACCAAATTCAAAAAAGAATCCACAAATGCGGGAAGCACAACAAATCAAAGGAAAAGTTCGATTAAAAGCCCGCATTCATTTTCCTGCAGAGAGACATTATTTTGATCCTCCAGATGATATAGAGAATCGTCTTTGGTTTGTACGGGATTTATCCAGTATGGCAAATTATATGGGGTTATCTGTTGCACCATTCTTTATCAATGTTGAGTCTGGAGAAAACCGTTCTGGTATTGCTTTTGGTAAACATCAAAAAAACTATCTTACAAATAGGCACTTTGAGTATATGGTGACATGGTATAGTCTTGCTGTCGTACTTTTCGTTATTTTTATAATAGGATATTACCGTAATCATCGTCAGCAGAGACATAATAAGGGCTGAAATTTATGAAATATATTAGCACAAGAGGACAGGCTCCAGTTTTGGATTTTGAGGAAGCTTTACTCGCAGGATTAGCGTCTGATGGTGGGTTATATATGCCTGAAACATGGCCTTCTTTTTCGAAAGAAAAAATTGCAAGCTTTGCACATAAAACTTATCAGGAAATTGCGATTGAAGTTCTTTCACCATTTCTGGGAGAAGAATATGATAAGGTGCGTTTTTCCGAATTGGTAGAACTAGCTTATCAAACGTTTAAGCATGATGATATTGCTCCTTTACGCCTTTTACCTTTTTTGGAAGGCGAACAGTATTTACTAGAATTATTTCATGGCCCAACTTTGGCATTTAAAGATATAGCGATGCAATTATTGGCACGTCTTATGGATGATGCTTTATTACGACAGTCTCGCCATGCAACGATTATTGGGGCGACTTCTGGAGATACTGGTGGTGCAGCGATTGAAGCATTTTCTTCTAATCGAGCGGTAGATATTTTTATTTTATATCCTCATGGACGTGTTTCAGATGTGCAACGTAAGCAAATGACTACAGGAAAAAATAAAAATGTACATACAATCGCTATTGAAGGAACTTTTGATGATTGCCAGACATTAGTTAAATCGATGTTTTGTGATGTACCTTTCCGTAATAAACATAGTATAGCTGGTGTGAATTCAATTAATTGGGCACGGGTGATGGCACAAGTTGTTTATTACTTTACATCTGTAGTTGCTCTAGGTGGGGCGTCTAAGCCTATTAACTTTTCGGTGCCGACAGGAAATTTTGGTGATATTTTTGCAGGATTTGTCGCTAAAAGAATGGGTTTGTCTATTGATAAATTAATGATTGCTACAAATGTAAATGATATTTTAGTGCGTGTTTTAGAAACGGGCATTTATAAAACTAATGAAGTGGTTTCTACGTCTAGTCCAAGTATGGATATTCAAGTCTCCAGCAATTTTGAGCGGTTGTTATTTGAGGTAATGGATAGAGATAATACACAAATTGTGTCTTTGATGGATTCTTTACAAAATACAGGTATGTTTACTTTAAACCAAGATATTCAAAATCGTATAAAGCAGGACTTCATGGCTTATCGGGTAGATGAAGTAAAAACTATGTCGATGATTGCTCAATGTTTTGAACATAATGTATTAATTGACCCCCATACAGCTGTTGGTTTGGTATCTGCACAAATGATGCAGCAAGATAAAAATACGCCTGTTGTGACTTTATCTACAGCTCATGCAGCTAAGTTTCCAAAAGCGGTTGAACAGGCAATTAAAGATCATATCGTAATGCCACAAGAGATTCTAGGAATGATGAATAAAACAGAACATTTCGAAGTGCTGCCAAATGACCTCAAAGTGATACAAAATTATATTACTACACAATTATCTTGATAATATAAGACTAGGAAAGGTTATGCTTCTCCATAGGTATAAGATAATTTTTGATAATCCACACCGATATTCATCATAGCTTTGTTAAATTTTTCTGTAGGGTTTGTGTGGAATATTAACTTGGGATCACAATCTGCTGTGAGCCATATATTATTTTGTAGCTCTTCTTCTAGTTGTCCTTCTTCCCAGCGTGCATAACCACGTAAGAGCAAGCTAGGATTCGGTAAATCTCGTTTTGGCATAGACCTTAAAAGGTAATTAGTTTTGGTTAAACCAATTTTCTTACAACGACTGAGTATAGTTTTAGGGTGTTGGTATGCTGATAAATGTAAAAGGAAACTGATGTTTCTATCTATTGGACCAGCATTCAGTACACGTAAGGCTTGTCCTTGTTCTGTAAAATTTAGATTTAGTCTCTTGCGTAGACTATTGAGAGTAAGTTTCTTGCTGGGTTGGTTTACAATAAACCCGACTGCTCCTAATGGATTATGATCAAATATATAAACAACACTACGTTCAAATTGTGTGTCTTCTACATTCGGCATAGAGATTAATATCTTATTGGTCAAATTGTGTATATCGGTAATCATGCTGTAAGATAGCGTTTTTATCGCTTGCGTCAATGTTACAATTCAAGTAATTTATTGGCATAGAAATAATGATAACAGGAGAAAGAATATGACGGTGAAAATTGGAGATAGAATACCAGATGTAATTTTTAAACATATGGTTGATGGCAAGCTCACCTCTATAACAACGACAGATGTTTTTGCAGGAAAAACAGTTGTTCTTTTTGGGCTTCCAGGAGCTTTTACGCCTATTTGTTCTAGTCGTCAGCTTCCTGGGTTTATTGAAAAAGCAGATACTTTGTTTTCTAAAGGGGTTGATGAAATTATCTGCATATCTGTCAATGATGCTTTTGTGATGGCAGCATGGGGGAAAGATCAAGAAGTCAATGGGAAAGTTATGATGTTGGCAGATGGTAATGCTGAGTTTAGTAAAAAACTTGGTTTAGATATTGATGCTTCTGAATTGGGTTTTGGTACAAGATCTTCGAGATATGCATTATTGATTCGTGATTGTGTGGTGGAACAAGTGCAAATTGAAAAGAATGTTGATACTCTGGAAGTGTCTACAGCAGAGAATATGCTCACTTTTCTTTAAAGGGCATTTACTCTTTGGGGGTTAACCTTGACTAAAAAAGAAGAGAGTTTGCCAGATGTTATTCTTACGAATCTACATAAAAGATTTAGTGGAGTTTCTGCGACAGTGCTTGCGCTGTTACCGAAACAGAGAAAATCTAAAAATGTTGGCGTATTAGATGCAGGACAACTTAATTTACAGGGGGATGTTAACCTATCTCAATTATTGAAGGCTTGGAAACGCCCAAAACTATGTCGATTTAGGATTTGGCATGCACGACGTGATAATGAGGTGTTTCTTGGCCTTGTTTTACGTTCTGTGTTTCGTCAGAAATGGAAAGTGGTATTTACTTTTGCAGGGTCTAGACGCCCTAATTTGAAGCTTAGTATATTGCTACGATTATGTGATGCGGTGATTGTTACTTCTAAAAATTCGGCCAAAGCTCTGGGGTCATATACTGAAATTATACACCATGGGGTTGATTTAGATAAATTTATACCTGCTGAAGATAAAGTAAAATTGCTAGAGGGTACAGAATTTGAAGGAAAAAAAGTTATCGGTGTGTTTGGGCGTGTTCGTTCTAGCAAAGGAGTAGACTTGTTCGTGCAGGCTATGGTGAATATTTTGCCACGATACCCTGATCATGTGGCTGTTATTCTCGGGCTTTGTAAACTACAAGATATGAGTTTTCAACAAGCAATGCAGAAACAAATTCAACAAGCAGGATTAGAAAACCGTATTGTATTTCTTGGGCATGTTTCACAAGAAGAAAAACATATTTGGTTTCAAAGAGTCTGCCTTTGTGTTGCCGCTTCTAGAACAGAAGGATTTGGTCTGACGCCTATTGAAGCCTTTGCGAGTGGATCAGCTGTTGTTACTTCACGGGCAGGTATTTGGCCTTTAGTGGTTGATGATGAAGTAGGTAAATTATCTGAAACAGGAAATGTACAGAGTTTAATGACGGCGATTGAGTCTTTGTTGTGTGATTCAGAAAAACTCGATGAGATGGGAAAACAAGCACGAATAAGAGCTATAGAAAAACATTCTATTGAGCAAGAAGTGATGGGTATTCATAAAATCTATGATCACTTAATGGTAGGAGAGAGTATACCGCGAAAAAAGGCTTAGAAAGAATTATAGACTCGTTATGCCTTGTCGAGCGAGTTCATCTGCTTTGTCATTTCCATAATTTCCAGAGTGACCTTTAACCCATGCCCATTCGACCTTATGTTTTTCTTGTATTTTATCTAATTCACGCCATAAATCCTCATTTTTGACTGGTTTTTTTGCGGCTGTTTTCCAACCCCGTTTTTTCCAATTTTCGATCCATGACGTGATGCCATCTTTGACATAAGTTGAGTCTGTGATTAGTTTTACATTTGATGATTCTGGAATTGCTTTTAAAGCTTCGATAGTGGCTTGTAATTCCATACGGTTATTGGTGGTTGCCTGTTCTCCACCATATAAGGTTTTTGTATTTTCACCATCTTGTATAAAAACACCCCACCCTCCTGGACCAGGGTTTCCTGAGCATGCGCCATCTGTGTAAATAATAATCATTTTAAATTTCTACTCCATAATCTTCTAATTTTGACATTTTTTGATGAAATTTTATTTTTTGCCAATATTCTTGGGGATCTTTTAGGATAACATTCCCTGCAACAGGGTAATATATATC
>CAYMEP010000076.1:0-5496 GCA_964389695.1 uncultured Rhodobiaceae bacterium
GATATGACTGAGATAAAAAAACCATCATTGCGCCCAATGCAGAACCACTTTTCTTCTGGTCCTTGTGCAAAGCGACCAAATTGGTCTTTAGGCAATTTGAAAGATGCTGTGATAGGACGTTCACATCGATCAAAATTAGGTAAAGCGAGATTGGCAGAGGCCATTGACCTAACACGTAATGTATTAGAAATTCCAGAATCTTATCGTATTGGTATTGTTCCGGGGTCTGATACAGGTGCTTTTGAAATGGCAATGTGGAGTGTTCTAGGTGCAAAGCCTGTTGATGTATTGGCTTGGGAAAGTTTTGGTAAGGGCTGGATTACAGATATTATTAAGCAACTCAAATTAAGTAACGTTCGTATTATGGACGTTGATTATGGAAAGTTACCGTCTTTATCGGACGTAAATTTTTCTAATGATGTTGTTTTTACGTGGAATGGAACAACTTCTGGTGTGAAAGTACCAAATGGTGAATGGATAGATGATAAGCGCCAAGGGTTAACTCTATGTGATGCAACCTCTGCTGCCTTTGCTTGTAGATTGCCTTGGGATAAATTGGATATTACTACTTATTCTTGGCAAAAGGTTCTTGGAGGTGAAGCGGCTCATGGACAGATTATTCTGTCTCCACGAGCTGTAGAACGACTGGAATCCTACACACCTCCTTGGCCGTTGCCAAAAGTTTTTCGTATGACAAAAGGAAAAAAATTGATTGAAGGAATTTTTAAAGGAGAAACGATTAATACGCCTTCTATGTTGGCTGTAGAAGATTATATTGATGCCTTGAAATGGGGACAAAGTTTAGGAGGTGTTGAGGCTCTTTGCACACGAGCAGATCAAAATTTAGATGTTATAAAAAATTGGGTTAAAAACACGAAATGGATTGATTTTCTTTGTGAAGATAATGCCAATCTGTCTAATACATCGGTTTGTTTGAAAATTATTGCACCACAAATTTTGTCACTTTCTTCGGATATACAGGTAGGGTTTGCAAAGAAAATTGTTTCTTTATTAGATAGTGAAGAGATTGCTTATGATATTGGTGCTTATAGAGATGCTCCTGCAGGATTACGAATTTGGACGGGTGCAACCATCGAAACAACAGATCTGACTGCTTTAATGCCTTGGTTAGAATGGGCATTTGAAACAGCATTATTAGATATAGAAGGAGAGAGTGATGCCTAAAGTACTGATTGCCGATAAAATGAGTTCACGTGCAGAACAAATTTTTCAAGAACGAGGAATTCAAGTTGATGTGATTACGGGGCTTGATAAGGAAGAGTTGATAAAAATTATTGATCAATATGATGGTCTTGCAGTGCGTTCTTCAACAAAAGCAACTTCTGAGGTTATTGAACAAGCAAATAATATGAAAGTGATTGGGCGTGCTGGAATTGGTGTAGATAATATTAATATTCCTGTGGCAACGAATAAAGGAATTGTCGTTATGAATACGCCTTTTGGCAATTCTATTACGACAGCGGAACATGCTATCGCTATGATGTTTGCTTTGGCACGTGAACTGCCTATGGCTGATCACTCTACGCAAGCTGGAAAATGGGAGAAAAGTCGTTTTTTAGGCGTAGAATTAACAGGAAAAACCTTAGGAATTATTGGGTGTGGAAATATTGGGTCTATTGTTGCCTCAAGAGCTCTTGGGTTGAAAATGAAAGTTGTAGCGTTTGACCCTTTTTTGACAACAGAACGTGCCATAGAAATGGGTATTACTAAATTAACATTAGAGGAATTATTATCTTCTGTAGATTTTATTAGTTTACATACACCTTTAACCGATAAAACACGTCATATTCTTGATGCAGAGGCTTTTTCAAAAATGAAAAAAGGTGTGAGGATTATTAATTGTGCTCGTGGTGGTTTGTTGGTTGAAAAAGATTTAAGAGAGGCTTTATTATCTGGACAAGTTGCAGGAGCAGCCTTGGACGTGTTTGAAGAGGAACCTGCAAAAGAAAATAGTTTGTTTGGTATGGATAATGTAATTTGTACGCCGCATTTAGGAGCTGCAACAGAAGAAGCTCAAGTTAATGTAGCTGTACAAGTGGCAGAACAAATGTCAGATTATTTACTCACAGGTGCGGTGAATAACGCTATCAATATGCCTAATATTTCTGCTGACGAAGCTCCAAAATTACGCCCTTATGTAAACTTATCCGAAAAATTAGGGGCTTTTTTAGGTCAAATGACCGATGGTAACCTCAAAAAAATTGAAATAGAATATGCTGGTGATATTGGACAATTAAACTTTACACCTCTGACCGCTATTGCAGTTTCAGGTGTTTTGCGCCCATTACTTGTAGATATAAATATGGTCTCGGCTCCGAGTGTTGCTAAAGAACGAGGTATAGAAATTGTTGAAACAAAGCGTGATTCCATGGGAGTCTTTGATAGTTATATTCGTCTAACTGTGACACAAGAATCAAAAAAATATTCTATTGGAGGAACCGTGTTTTCTGATGGAAAACCACGAATCATTCAGTTAGAGGGCATTAATATGGAAGCTGAACTGATGCCAAGAATGCTTTATATCACTAATAATGACCAACCAGGGTTTATTGGGGCATTGGGAACTATTTTAGGTAAGCATAAAATTAATATTGCTTCTTTTAACCTTGGACGTGAAAATATTGGTGGGCATGCAATTGCTTTAATTGCTGTGGATGATGAGGTGACGCCAGAAATTCTATCAGATGTTCAAGGTTTAGACCAAGTTTTACAAGTTAAATTACTATTATTTTAGGATATTTATATGGGAAATGTTGTTGTCATTGGTGCACAATGGGGAGATGAAGGTAAAGGAAAAATTGTCGATTGGCTGTCTGAACGTGCAGACATTGTTGCCCGTTTTCAAGGAGGACATAATGCAGGTCATACATTAGTGATAGATGGTGAAGTTTATAAACTATCACTGTTGCCCTCAGGTATTATCCGTGAAAATAAATGTTCTGTAATCGGTAATGGTGTCGTGATTGACCCCTGGGCATTGTTGTCAGAAATAAAACAATTACGAACACAAAATATCCAGATATCACCAGAGAAGCTAAAAATATCCGAAAATGCAACATTAATTTTACCAATTCATCAGGAATTAGATGCAGACCGTGAAGCTAGTGCCATGAAGGAAGATAAAATTGGAACTACCAAACGTGGAATTGGTCCAGCATATGAAGATAAAGTAGGAAGACGGGCATTACGAATGGTAGATCTATGTGATTTAACTACGTTGCCAGTAAAAATTGAGAAATTATTAGCACATCATAATGTTTTACGGCGTGGTTTTGGTAAAGAGCCATTTAATGCTGATACTCTATTTGAGTCTCTTAAGGAAATTGCACCTCATATTGTTCCTTTTATTGCACCTGTTTGGAAAATATTACATGAAGCTCAAGAAAATAAACAACGTATTTTATTTGAAGGTGCACAAGGCGTATTATTGGATATAGATCATGGAACTTATCCTTTTGTGACATCTTCTCATACGGTTTCTGGGCAAGCGGCAACTGGGACTGGAATAGGTCCTTCGGCGCTCAATTATACTTTGGGCATTGTTAAAGCTTATACGACGAGAGTCGGTGAAGGGCCTTTTCCAACAGAACAAGATAATGAAATTGGTGAAACTCTCGGAAAGGCGGGACATGAATTTGGAACAGTTACTGGACGTAAGCGTCGTTGTGGGTGGTTTGATGCAGTGTTGTTACGGCAAGCTGTACGCGTAGGAGGGCTCAATGGGCTTGTCTTAACAAAGATTGATGTTCTCGATGAGTTTGAAGAATTAAAAATTTGTACAGCTTACCGACTTCATGGAAAAGAGATCGATTGTTTGCCTGCAGATGCAGCGGCTCAAAAAGCAGTGGAACCTATTTATGAGTCTTTTCCAGGATGGAAAGAAACGAGTTATGGGGTGACATCATGGGATAAGTTACCTGAAAGAGCGATGGCTTATATTCATCGTTTAGAAGAGCTCGTCGGTGTGCCTATTACACTTGTGTCTACTAGTCCTGAACGAAACCATATGATTCTCTTGCAAGATCCTTTTGCTCAATAAGCTATACTGTTTTTTGAGTGCTGAACTTTTGTATGAGGGTAATGATTATTAAGTTAATGATTAATGCCCAAACCCCTGCATGAATGTTATATAAATTAGGTACAGGTAAACCGTATGATGCTCCTAGTCTTAACCATAACAAGCTAATGATTCCGACTGTTAAGCCAGTGAAAATCGCCTTGTCCTTCAGTTTCTCATAATGAATTCCGAGAATTAATGCGGGGGCAACCTGTAACATAATTTCTAATTTTAAGACTAATAACTTCCATATACTTTGTGGTAATTGCGTTGCTAGGAACGCCATAGTAAACATTAGAACCCAGGTGAGATATTTACTAATTTTTGTTAGTTTTTCTTGAGAGGTGTTCGGTGCAAGAGGACGGAATACATCTTGCGTAAGGCTTGCACCTAAGGCAAGCATGGCGGAGTCAATGGTGGACATAATGGCAGCAAGTGCTGCAGCCATAAAGAGAGCAAGAAAATATTTTGCTACAGGATAGGTTTGCATGAAGAATTGTAATAAATGTGGAATGACTCTCTCTGTTTCTGCTGTCGTCAGATTAGGTATTATAATGGTTGTACTCATTGCGGCTATAACTATTGGAAAGACTGTAAACAATGGCATAATCATTAATGCTAAAAAAGTACGTTTTAGGGTTATCCAGTTTTTCGCTGCATAGATACGTTGTATCGCATGAGGGTAGAGGCTTATCCCTATACTGACTAAGAGTGTGATTGATATTCCTTTTCGCCATTGTGAAGCATTCATCGGTTGCCAGTTGTTTTTAGTGTATTGCATCTGTAATTGTGTAATGAGATTGTTTGCGCCATCAAAATGAATTAAAACAAGAGTAATGACACTAATACATCCTAGGAGTAATAATGTTCCTTGAATAATATCTGTCCAAATCACACTACGCATTCCGCCAAGACTTTCATAAAATGCCATAGCAATGGCCATGATAAATACTGCCCAGAATAGTGGTATTTGACCATTAGTGATACTTTCTACCAAAAGACCAATCGCTTTAAAATTTGTTAAAATATAGCTACAAAGCGCAAGCATAAGAGCAAGGTTAGCTAATTTAGCAATGTTAGGGTTTTTGTAACGATATTTAAAATAATCTGTAATGGTAATAAAATTATTAGATTGTCCTATTTTTTGTAATCGTTTTGCAAAAAGCATATAAATAGGGACGACCATGCCTAAACCAAGAGCCGTAAATAAAATGAGAGGACCCTCTCTATAGGATTTTCCTGCAATACCCAGTAGAGTGTTTCCGCTATATTGGGTGGCATAAAGGGTAAAAAATAATGGCAAAGCTGTTACCATACCACTTGCTAAATAATAATCTTTGAGGCTAGTTTCATGAGACTGTTGTCGAGCTAATAGTCCGATTACTGGCAACATACACAGGTAAATACTTACAATAACA